>JBLHMP010000083.1:0-17468 GCA_047623555.1 Granulosicoccus sp. | reverse complement strand
GATTCCCGCCGCCCGCTCCAGAAACTCACCCCCAATTTTGATTTGATATTGATCAGGCAACAGGCGTCTGCAACGGTCGGTTTTTGCATACTATTATTCCCGATGGTTTTTTTTGAATTTGATCAAGCCGGGACAGACCGCCCACATTCAACCGAAGTCACCTCAACAGGTTGTTCACAGCACTGCGCGGTACTATCTGACGCCTTGACCCGCCGCATCAGCGGGCGCATGAAACGACGCCGGCCCTGTCCGGAGATATGCCTGTAGGCTGCGACGATCAAAGGATGCTACATGACCCAATCCAAGACTGGCGACACTGTCAAAGTGGCTCCTCCGGGGGCCAAGGAAGACCGCCAAGGTTCAAAGAAGATTGGCGGTCTCCGCGCGCTTTGGCCGTTTATGTTGCCCTATCGTGGGTTGATTGTTGCCGGCGGACTGGCGCTTGTGCTGACGGCCAGTGTGTCGCTGACATTGCCTTTGGCTGTGCGCCGGGTGGTCGATAATTTCCGCGTTGCGGATGGAACAATTCTGGATCAGTATTTCTTTGCGGCGCTGGCGATTGCCGGGCTTTTGGCTGTGGGCACCGGCCTGCGATATGCGCTGGTTACACGGTTGGGCGAACGGGTGGTTGCCGATATCCGCAAAGCGGTGTTTGATCGTGTTATTGGCATGAGCCCGGTATTTTTCGAAAAAATTCTGACTGGCGAAGTGCTGAGCCGGATCACCACGGATACCACGCTGATTCAATCGGTGATGGGGTCGTCTGTGTCGATCGCCCTGCGCAATTTGCTGATCTTTGTTGGCGGTTTGGTGCTGATGTTGCTGACCTCGGCGAAACTGGCGGCTTTGGTGCTGTTGATTGTGCCTGCTGTAGTGGTGCCGATTTTGTTGCTGGGGCGGCGGTTGCGCAAACTTAGCAAGGAAAATCAGGACTGGATCGCGGCCTCATCTGGCAATGCAGGCGAAGCACTGAGTGCGGTGCAAACCGTGCAGGCCTTTACCCATGAAGATGGCAGCCGGGCACAGTTTGACGATATGACTGAATCGTCGTTTGACGTATCGCAGCAGCGTATTCGCACGCGGGCGATCATGACTGTGATCGTGATTTTCCTTGTGTTCAGCGGGATCATTGGCGTGCTGTGGATGGGCGCGCGTGATGTGCGCGATGGTCTGATGACCGAAGGCACGTTGATTCAGTTTGTCATCTATTCGGTGCTGGTGGCCGGGGCTGTCGCCGCTCTGTCGGAAATCTGGGGTGAATTGCAGCGCGCGGCCGGGGCGACCGAACGGTTGGTTGAGTTGCTGCACATGGTGGATCCGGTGCAAGACCCAGAAGAGCCGGTTCGCCTGGCACAGCCCGTCAAAGGCGAAATTGGTATTGAAAACGTGACCTTTCGCTATCCGGCGCGACCTGAAACCGTGGCTTTGGATGGGATATTTTTGAATATCCAACCGGGCGAAACGGTGGCGTTTGTCGGGCCTTCTGGCGCTGGGAAAACGACGATTATTCAAATGATCCTGCGGTTTTATGATCCGGATTCTGGGGAAATCCTGCTCGATGGCGTGGCGTTGAACAAATTGTCCCGAGATGATTTCCGCCGCTCAATGGCCGTAGTGCCGCAAGACCCGGTGATTTTTGCCGCCTCGGCGCGGGATAACATCCGCTTTGGCCGGCCCGAAGCCACTGATGCCGAAGTCGAAGCCGCCGCACAGGCCGCTGCGGCGCATGAGTTTATCAGTGCGTTGCCGCAGGGCTATGACAGCTATGTCGGAGAACGCGGCGCCATGTTGTCGGGCGGGCAAAAACAGCGCATCGCCATCGCACGCGCCATTTTGCGCGACGCGCCGGTGTTACTGTTGGACGAAGCCACCAGCGCGCTGGATGCCGAAAGCGAACGTGCGGTGCAACATGCGGTGGATGAGCTAAGTGCCGGGCGCACCACGCTGATCGTCGCGCACCGTTTGGCCACGGTGAAAAAGGCCGACCGGATTGTGGTGATGGACAAAGGCCAGATTGTTGCCATGGGAACCCATGATGAACTAGTGACTGAAGGCGGGCTTTATGCCCGTCTTGCCCGGCTGCAATTCACCGACGGCTTTGTCGCGGATTAAGGTGTAATCCAACAGAAGGCCCCCACGGGGCCACGACATATTTTGGCATTTCCTTTGAAAATGCGGCACGCGAGCCCCGAGCGGCGTAACGTCAGGGCACCGCTGACTTGCGCTATTGCGGATTTCCACGCATCTTGACGACTAGGGACATCATAAGCCCGTAGTCGGGCAATCAGGGAGGACGCGATAATGACTATCGCAAGTGTGGCGGATCGCAACGCGATCGAGAATGAAATGCCATGGAGTGAACGGGATTTGCCGGTCACGCTATATCAAATGTTATCTGCAACGGCTGCGAAACACCCCAAAAGTGACGCGCTGACATTCCAGCTTTTGTCTGGGCCAACGGATAAGGCGGAAACCTTTAATTGGGTTCAGCTGCTGGAAAAAACGGTTCAGGCGGCGAATTTATTTCGCTCGCTTGGGGTTGGTGAGACCGATGTCGTGGCCTTTGTCCTGCCCAACTGTAACGAAACCGTTCTGACGCTGCTTGGTGGTGCCATTGCTGGTATCGTCAACCCGGTGAACCCGCTGCTTGAGCCTGAGCAGATTGGCTCAATCCTGCGCGAAACCAATGCCAAAGTTGTGGTGACGCTCAAGGCGTTCCCGAAATCGGATGTGGCTCAGAAAACCGCCGAGGCAGTGCGCCATGCGCCGAACGTGAAAACGGTTCTTGAAATTGATTTGAACCGCTATCTGACCCCGCCAAAATCGTGGATTGTGCCGTTGGTGCGTCCAAAGATGGAGGGCTCGCTTACTGCGGACTATCTGAATTTCAACAAAGAAATAGCAAAGCAGCCCAAGACCCTGGCCTTTGCCGACAGTTCCGAGGACCGGGTGGCATTCTATTTCCACACTGGCGGTACCACGGGTATGCCAAAGGTGGCACAGCATAAGTATTCTGGCATGGTGTATAATGGCTGGATTGGTGGCGAGCTGCTGTTGTCTGAAGAAGACAACATCATGTGCCCACTACCGATGTTCCACGTGATGGCCTGTCACGTGATCCTGATGGCGGCGGTGTATTGCGGT
The DNA here is from genome assembly GCA_047623555.1 of Granulosicoccus sp. GTDB lineage: Bacteria > Pseudomonadota > Alphaproteobacteria > Rhodobacterales > Rhodobacteraceae > NORP181. The sequence continues at coordinate 14,324 of JBLHMP010000083.1, read as the reverse complement.
GCGCATGTGATCCTGCCAACGCCGCAAGGTTATCGCGGCGAGGGCGTGTTTGATAATTTCTGGAAGCTGAACGAGCGCTATAAAACGACGTTTATCGTCACTGTGCCCACCGCAATTGCCGCTACAATGCAACGTCCGGTGAATGCGGATATCAGCACGGTGAAAAAGGCGTTCTCCGGTTCGGCACCGCTGCCTTTGGAACTGTATCGCCGCTTTGAGAAAGCCACCGGTGTAACCATCATCGAAGGGTATGGCCTGACCGAGGCAACCTGCCTTGTATCTGGCAATCCGGTGGATGGTGAAAAGAAAATCGGCTCAATTGGTATTCCGTTTCCGTATACTGACGTTAAAATCTATAAAGGCTCAGCCGATGGGCCGATTGACGCTGACGTGGATGAGATTGGCGAAATCTGCATATCAAACCCTGGGGTTTATGCGGGGCACACCTATACCGAAGTCGAAAAGAACGTAGATCTGTTCTATCAGGATAAATACCTGCGGACGGGTGATTTGGGCCGGATTGATGCCGATGGCTATTTGTGGATCACCGGACGGGCCAAGGATCTGATCATTCGCGGTGGTCACAATATTGACCCCGCCGAAATCGAAGAGGCTTTGCTCGGCCATGAAGCCGTTGGCTTTGCCGGAGCGATTGGTCAGCCGGATGCGCATTCGGGTGAACTGGCCTGCGCGTTTGTTGAACTGGTGGCGGGTGCCAGTGTGACGGCCGAAGAGCTTGTCGAATATTGCAAAGTGCATGTCCATGAACGTGCGGCGCGGCCCAAGCATATCACCATTTTGGATGAGTTACCCAAAACTGCCGTCGGCAAAGTGTTCAAACCTGATTTGCGCAAACACGCCATTACCCGGGTGTTTAACGCGGCACTTGAGGCGCAGGGCCATCACGCGCGGGTGGTGTCGGTTGTGGATGACAAGAAACGTGGATTGGTGGCGCAGCTTCATCAGAACGGTGCTGATGAGGCCGGCGTAGGCAAGTTGTTGGGCGAATACACCAATGCCTGGGAATGGGCGGGCACAGTTTAAAACGGGCAGGGGGCGTGGGTTTTCACCCACCCTACGCCCCGGTCAGCAAAGGTCCTGCCTAGCTGAGAAACCTTTTAGCCTTCATTGTCTCGGGAATGGGGGCGCCAAGGCGTGACAGGATCGTTGGTGCCAGTTGTACCTGATCAATGATCGTGCCTTCGTCTGGACCTTTGGCCGGGCCAAAATAATACAGCGCCGCATCCCGTTGCAGGTCTGATCGCCCGCCATGGTGGCCGCGTTCATCCTGACCGTGGTCGGCGGTGATGATGATCTCGTATCCGGCGGCCAACCATTGCGGGATAAACGGTGCCAGCATTTCGTCCATGACGGCGCAGGCGTGATCCATTTCGGGGCTTTCGTGGAAAAACCGATGGCCCATGCTATCCAGCGTGCAGGTGTGCAGCATGCCGTAATTCAACCCAAACCGTAGGCACAGATTGGTCAGTGTGGCAAACAAGTCCACATCGGATGGCGTCATCTGATTGTTGTGACCATAGGCGGTCATAGTGTGAAACCGGCCATGATTGATGGTGTCGCTGTCGGGTTCATCATATTCGATATCACGGACAAAATCGAACGGGTGGCGGTTAAAAAATTCGGACCAGAACGAATGGGCGACTGCTCCGGTGATGCCCCCAGCCAAGCGGGTCTGACTGAACACATCTGGCTGAGATAGGCGGAACACATTGCCATTGCCAGTACAGCCATGCACCTGTGGGGTGACGCCCGTATGGATGGTGGCGTAGCAGCTGGCCGAAATCGACGGCAGCGCGGCGCGGGTTTTCCACACGCGCGCGTCGCCTGAGTCTACCCAACCTTCGAGATTGCCAAATAACCGACGCCAATTGCGCCATGGCACGCCGTCCAGAATGATCAGGAGTAGTTTGTTATCCACTTGTCATTTTCCCAATTTCTTTTGTTTGGAAATATCCCCGCCGGAGGCATGAAAGTTTTTTTGCCTCCGGCGGGGATATTTATGGAAACTGGAAAAGGCCGACTAGTTACCAGCGCTTTCCATTTTGCGGTTTGCGATCACTTCTTCCAGCCAGCCCAGACGCATCTCGGGGACCGAGCTAAGCAGCAAATCGGTGTAATCATCATACGGAGGCGCCAGCACTTCGGATTTTGGCCCGTAGCGCACGACTTTGCCTTGGTGCATCACCGCGATACTGTCGGCAATGGCGCGCACTGTGGCCAGATCGTGGGTGATGAACAGATAGGCGACGTCTTCGCGTTTCTGCAGGTCCAGCAGTAGTTTCAGGATGCCATCAGCCACAAGTGGGTCAAGCGCCGAAGTCACCTCGTCACAGATGATGATCTTGGGCTTGGCGGCCAGTGATCTGGCAATACAAACGCGTTGCTTTTGTCCGCCAGAAAGTTCGGCTGGATAGCGGTCAATGAACCCCTGACCCATTTCGATCTCTTCCAGTAATTCGGCAATGCGTTTGCGCTTTTCCTCACCCTTTAGGCCAAAGTAGAACTCCAAAGGCCGCCCGATGATGGTGCCAACTGTCTGGCGCGGGTTCATCGCGACATCGGCCATCTGATAGATCATCTGCAATTCGCGCAGATCGTCGATGTTTCGCCCCGCCAGATCCGGCGATAATGTCCGCCCGGCAAAGTCTATCTGACCATCGCGCGGCGGCAACAACCCGGTGATGACGCGGGCAAGCGTTGACTTTCCCGAGCCGCTTTCACCAACAATCGCCAGCGTTTGACCGGGGTGCAGCTCGACCGACACATTGTGCAGTACGTCGAAATTGGTGCCTTTGTACCGCGCCGTGATGTTCTGGCAGCTCAGCATCGGATTTGTGCCGGGTCGCTTTTCTTCGTGGTCGATGCTGCGCACGGACACCAGTGCTTTGGTGTAGTCTTCTTTTGGGTTGTTGATGATCTGGTCGGTGTCACCGTATTCAACGGTATCGCCTTGCCGTAGCACCATGATGTGGTCGCTGACCTGGGCCACAACGGCCAGATCGTGGGTGATATAAAGTGCGGCAACGCCGGTATCGCGGATCGCGTCTTTGATCGCCGCCAGCACGTCGATCTGGGTTGTTACGTCCAGCGCCGTGGTTGGTTCGTCAAACACCACCAGATCGGGTTGCGGACACAAGGCCAGCGCCGTCATGCAGCGCTGTAATTGGCCACCTGACACCTGATGCGGATAGCGGTTGCCGATGGTTTCCGGGTCCGGCAGGCCGAGACTGCGGAACAGGTTCACCGCCCGCTCTTCGGCTTTTTTGTAGGAAAACCGACCGTGCGAGACTGAGCCCTCAATAATTTGTTCCATCAGCTTTTTTGCCGGATTGAACGAGGCAGCCGCGGATTGCGCCACATAGGTGACTTCGGCGCCGCGCAGTTTGCGCAGATCGCGAATGTTTCCCTTGAGGATGTCGCGCCCGTTAACCCAAACTTCGCCTCCGGTCAACTCGACCCCACCTCGGCCATAGCCAAGAGCAGCCAACCCAATGGTGGATTTGCCGGCTCCGGATTCGCCGATCAGGCCCAACACTTTGCCCGGCGCAAGATCAAACGACACGCCATGCACGATTTCGATTGGATGCGGCTTTTCCCCGGGGGGATAAACCGTTGCGCCAATTTTCAGGTTGCGGATTTTCAGCAGTGGTTCGGTCATTATCCGCGTCCTCCCTTGAGGCTGGTGGTGCGGTTCAGCACCCAATCGGCCACGAGATTGACCGAGATCGCCAGTGTTGCGATGGCAAAGGCCGGAGCCAAAGCCGCCGGAATACCGTAGACGATGCCCTCTTTGTTCTCTTTCACAATGCCACCCCAGTCAGCCTGAGGCGGTTGAACGCCAAGGCCAAGGAACGACAAGGTCGATACAAACAGCACCATAAAGATGAACCGCAGACCCATTTCGGCAACCAGCGGCGACAGCGCGTTGGGCAGGATTTCACGAAAGATGATCCAGCCGATTTTTTCGCCCCGCAAACGTGCGGCCTCGACATAGTCCATCACCGTGATATCAACCGCCACAGCGCGCGCCAGTCGGAACACGCGAGTGGAATCAAGCAGGCCCATGACCAGGATCAACACGGTAACCGTCACCGGCATGACCGACAGAACAACCAGTGCAAAGATCAGAGACGGGATCGACATCAACAGGTCGATAAGACGCGACAACACCTGGTCAACCCAGCCACCAGACACCGCAGCAATAAAGCCAAGGATCGAACCGGTGGTAAAGCTCAGGATGGTGCCCATTGTGGCGATCCAGATAGTGGTACGGCCACCGTAAATCATCCGGGTCAGCAGGTCGCGGCCAATGCTGTCAGTACCAAGCCAGAACTTGGAGGACGAGGGCTCCCAGACATCGCCGACGATTTCGGCCATGCCGTAGGGGGCGATGAATGGAGCGAATAGCGCCATTAGGAAATAAAGGCCAGTCACGAACAACCCGACCAAGGCGGGGAGGGGGATATTTTTCATCATTTTGGATGTCTCAGACGCGGATTGGCCAAAATTGACACGATGTCGGCAACCATGTTCAGGCCGATGTAAACGGCGGCAAAGATGATGCCACAGGCCTGCACCACCGGCACGTCACGTTTGGATACGTGGTCGACCAGATACTGGCCCATGCCGGGATAGACGAACACCACCTCAACCACGACAACACCCACCACCAGATAGGCGAGGTTCAGCATTACCACGTTAACGATGGGCGCGATTGCGTTGGGAAAGGCATGCCGGGCGATGACAGCAAAGCCGCTCAGACCCTTGAGTTCGGCGGTTTCGATATAGGCCGATTGCATGACGTTCAGAATGGCAGCACGGGTCATGCGCATCATATGCGCCAGCACAACCAGCACCAGCACCATGACGGGCAGCGCGATAGCGTTCAGTTTTTCAAAAAACGACATATCGTTATTGATCAGCGCAACGGACGAAAACCAACCAAGTTTCACCGAGATAAAATACATCAGCACATAGCCGATGAGGAATTCGGGAATTGAAATAGAGGTGAGCGTCACAGCCGAGATGAGTTTATCTGGCCAGCGGTCTTTGTAGCGCACCGACAACAGGCCAAGGAAAATTGCCAGCGGCACCGAGATGACGGCGGCAGCGGCGGCCAAGAACAGCGTATTTTTCAGGCGATAGCCAAGGGATTCGGCAATGTCGCGGCCGTTGGTCAGGGCGACGCCAAGATCGCCGTGCATCACGCCGTTTAGCCAATTGAAATAGCGGGTGGACGCGGGGTCGTTGAGGCCAAGCTCTTTGCGCAGGTTCGCCAGTGATTCTGGTGTTGCGGATTGGCCAAGAATGGATTGGGCTACATCACCGGGTAGAATTTGTGTTCCCACAAAAATTAATACCGACGCAGCGAGTAGCAAGAGGCTGCTCAGCGCCAGGCGCTGAGCAACAAGTTTCAGGATCGGGTGCATATTCCAGATTGCCCTTAGGCTACCCAACACCGGATACCGGCATAGCTGTTCATCAGCTCGCCATTTGGATCGGGCTCATAGCCGCCGACGGTATTGCTGACCGCGTCAATGAAGTCATTGAACATCGGGCAGATAAGTCCGCCTTCGTCGCGCAACATATTGCCCATCTGGCTATACAGGTTCTTACGCTTGACCAGATCCAGCTGAGATTTGGCATTGTTCAGCAAAGCATCGAAATCGTCACGCTTGAACCGTGTGTCGTTCCAGTCCGCAGTCGACAGATATGCCGTGGAATACATCTGGTCCTGCACCGGACGGCCACCCCAGTAGGACGCACAGAACGGTTTGTTGTTCCAGACTTCCGACCAGTAACCATCGTTTGGTTCACGCTTGATTTCCAGTGGAATGCCAGCCGCTTGGGCCGACTGCTGGAACAAGGCTGCCGCATCAACCGCACCCGGGAACGCGCCATCGGCAGTCCGCAGGATGATCGGCGAACCGTCATGGCCAGATTTCTTATAGTATTCTTTGGCCATTTCGATGTCGTATGTACGCTGTGGAATGGTTGCATCAAACAACGGATAGGCCGCGTTGATTGGGATGTCGTTGCCAATACCACCATAGCCGCGCAAGATTTTGTCGACCATTTCTTCGCGGTTGATCGACAGTTTCAGCGCCATGCGCAGATCGTTGCTGTCAAACGGTGCCGTGTCGATATGCATGATGAACACATAGTGACCGCGACCCGAAACGTTACGCACGTCCAGATTAGGCGCACGATCCAGCAGTTTCGCGACCTTTGGGTCAACCCGGTTAATCATATCTACCTGACCGGACTGCAACGCAGCGGTCCGGGCGGTGGCGTCGTTGATTACCAGAAGTTCGGTTTCATCCGCATAACCACGATTGCCGGCATCCCAGTCATTGGGGTTCTTTTTGAACACATAACGGACGCCGGGTTCGTTGACATCGACGGTATAAGCACCCGTGCCGATGCCCGCTGTTGGGTCTTTCATGCCGCCATCTGGCTGGATCACCAAGTGATAGTCAGCCAGCAGGTAGGGCAGGTCGGCGTTTGGATTGGTCAGCGTAACCGAGAACACATCGCCCTCGACCTTCATCGATTCGATGCCTTTGACGATACCAAGAGCGCCAGAAGTGGATTCTTCGTTGCTATGACGCTCGATGGTTTGCAGCACATCGTCGGGTGTCATTGTCCTGCCGTTCGAGAATTCTACATCCTTGCGGATTTTGAACATCCAGGTTTTGGCGTCGGCTGTGGATTCGACACTTTCGGCTAGACGGTTCTGAATCTCACCTGTTGGCGAAACGGCCAGCAACGTGTCACCCCAATGGCGCAGAACCTGCAATGGAACCTCAGAGGCAACCAGTGCCGGGTCAAGCGTGTTGCTGCTTTCGCCGCCCGACACGCCCAATGTCAGCTTGCCGCCCATTTTTGGGCCCGCGGCGTGTGCCGCGTCTGCAAACATGCTGCTGGCGACAACGGCGCTGACGCCCAGTGCGGCCGCTTTGCCCATAAATTCACGACGGTTCATTTTGCCAGCCGTAACGCGGCCCGCCATAAAGTCGAGTTGAATATCCATAAACGTCTCCCTGATTATTTCGCTGCATCTCGTGCGCAGATTTAATGTGTGATGAGTAAAACTCGCCCATTTTGGGGCGTGGGGCAAGCTATATTGTCCCTTTTGCGACGTGGGTCGACCTGAAATTTGGTTATTGCGGTCAAATGTTATCTCTTTGAATTCGTTCTGTTACGTCGCGTTTATAAAGCATAATGCCGTTTTCATAAGCTTCTAGCCGGGCGGTCAGATGAAAATGGGTGGAATCGGACCACATCTCGCATGTCGTTTTTGTGCTGAGATTCCAATCGCCTCCATCTACGTTCCGGCCCATTTCATCGATCCATTCACAGGTTCCGCGTGCAGAAAGCGGATCATCCGGGTGAATCGTCCACCGCTCTCGGGCGACAGAGCCGCCGATAAGGCCGTGATCCAGGTCTTCGACCTTACCAAAATCATCCTCGATAATCAGGTGAACCTGACCCGTATTCAGGTCGGTTTCGACGCGTCGCGAATTGCTAGCCTCCCGCAGGGTTTTGGTCTGCCAAGGGACATCTGCATCCACCGGCGGAAACGACCATTCGTCGATTTGGCTGCTGCTGCGCACCGGCAAATCCAGCGCGCCGTCAGACAATTTCAGCTCTGCAGTGTCAGGCGAGGGCCAGATCAACGGCCAATACGCTGACGAAACCGCCACCCGCAATTTGTGGCCTTTGGGCAGGCGATAGGCAATGTGATCCAGATTCAGCACGATGTCATAACTCTGCCCCGGCACCAGCGGTTGCGGATTGGCCGAGCCCTCGCGATGGGTCAGGTTCAGCACCCCATAGGTGATCCGCGTTGAGGCCCCATCCGGGTGCACATGGTTCAGCCGCACAGCGATTTGCGCCTGTGGTTTGTCTGCCTGCAGGGTCACGCGCAGACGCGGAGCGCCGACAATGTCCATATCCTGCTCAACCGGTTCGGTGTCAAAACACAGTGACAACGCATCGTCGCCACGCTGATCGCCGGGCAATTCCGGCCCCAGCCAGATCGCGCAATATTCCCCCGACGCCATACCGCAATGATGCGGCGACCGTACCGAGGCCGTCAGCGGTGCGTCCGTCTGCCCCAGCCCCTGATCCGTCAGATGCAGCGTTTGCAGCGGAATATGTACCGTGGCCCCGTGTTTTTCGGCAATCCACCGGCCTGGGCGTTCTGTATACCATGTTTGTGGTCGTGCCCCGTCCATCAGATAGGCGCGGTAATCCGGGTCAAGATCAACACCGGTGGGGAGCCCCTTTAGCCAGTGATCCCACCAGCGCAACGCTTCTTGCAGGAACCCGATCCGCGGTTCGGGAATGGCGATATGTGGGTATTTATGCACCCATGGCCCGATAATGCCCTTGGACGGGCCGCTCAGTTTTTCCACCAGCTGCGGCACCGCGTTTTTATAACCGTCGCCCCAGCCACCAATCGCCAAAACCGCCGCTTTGATGGCGCCGAAATCTTCGCAGACCGATCCATGTTGCCAATATTCATCGCGCCGTTGATGCTGCAGCCAGACGGCGGGCAGAAACGGCTCTGCCTCCAGCCGCTCTAGCCAGATGTCACGCCATCCGTCACCTACCAGTTCCGGGTCAGGCGCGCGCGACGAATACGACCACATCGTCGCACCCCAACCCAGATTTTCGTTCAGCAAACAGCCACCTTTATAGTGAATGTCATCGGCATAGCGATCGACGGTAGAACACAGTGTGATGATCGCCTTTAACGCATCTGGTTGCATCGCTGCGATCTGTAATGAGTTGAATCCGCCCCAGCTGATGCCCATCATACCAACCGTACCGCTGCACCAGTCCTGCGCCGCGAGCCAGTTAACCACCTCGACCCCATCGTTCAGTTCTTGCGCCGAATATTCGTCTTCCATCAGCCCCTGACTGTCGCCATTGCCGCGAATATCAACCCGCACACAGGCATAGCCGCGCCGGGCGAACCACGGATGGGTCAGCGCATCACGGCCACAGGTGCCGTCGCGTTTGCGGTAGGGTAGGTATTCCAGAATAACCGGTACCGGGTCGCTCCCGGCATCCACCGGTCGCCAGACACGGGCGGACAGGCGGCAGCCATCAGAGAGGGTGATGCCCATATCGGGCAGTTCTTCAATGTCGCGCAGGGTGTTTGTTGCTTTGTTCATGAGCTGATTGTTCTACACGCCTTGAGCTTGTGTCAATCGCGCAATGCAACCATTAGGTCCATTACGTTTGTTCCGGTTGGTCCGGTGCGCAACACTGCACCTTTGGCATCCAAATAGCGGCCACTGTCGGCGCGTTTCAATGCCTCGGCTGCGCCGTGGCCCCAAACCGTGCCATCCACTATCGCGCCTGCCGCATCTGTTGGCCCGTCGCTACCATCTGTGCCGCCAACAAGAATGGTCAACCCCTGGGTCCCGGCAATCTCGCGCGCCAATGACAGCGCAAGCGCCTGATTTCGCCCGCCTTGTCCGGGGTTTGGCGGCAGCACAACCGTCGGCTCGCCGCCAAATATCATCACCCCTGGGGCCATGTCGCGCAGGCGCGGGCCCAATGTTGCGGCCAGCGTCTCAAGGTCATCATGCAACATTTCTTCGTTTGCCAGAACACTCAGCCCCGCCGTTTTCGCAGCGGTGCCTGAGGCCGCACGCGCATGGGCATTGCTGGCGACGATTCTGGCGTCAAAGGTGAATGCATGGCTCTCCTGGGCGTCGCCAATGCCCGAGCCAATGCCCGAGCCAATGCCCGAGCCAATGCCCGAGCCAATGCCCGAGCCAATGCCCGAGCCAATGACGGCCAGATCATCGCCAGGAACGTCTGAAATCGCCAGAACCTGAACCGATTTACCGCCAAAGCCGCCCAACAATCCGCCGCCTTTGATCCGCGAGAATTTGCGCCGTTCTACGTTCATCGCACCAATATCCAGCCCGGCGGCCAACAGGCGCTGGTTCAATGCAATCAAATCGTTCAGCGTATAACCCGCCACCGGATCTTCGGCCAATGCCGACGCGCCGCCCGACACCAGCATCAACAGTGTTGACCCCGGCGCCATGCCGGAGATCGTTTCGCGCAAAGCCTGACCCGCGATCAGGCTGCGTTGATCGGGCACCGGGTGTGCGGATTCAATCAGACGCGCAGTCTTTGGGAGGCCGCCGCCATGGCCATCCTTGGTGACCACCAGTGTCGGAACCGCCCCAAAATGATGCAATGCCGCGCGGGCCATCGCACCTGCGGCTTTGCCCACGGCGATGATTTGATCGGGGCGCAGACTGTTTTGCTCAAGGGCTGTCAGAGTGGCGCTGTATCCGCCAACCGCATCAACTCCGGTGGTCCAAATCCGGGTCACGATTTCTGCCGAGGTTTGGGACATTTTCAGCTCTCAATCCAGATTGTGACCGGTCCGTCATTGGTCAAAGCCACGGCCATATCAGCGCCAAAGCGACCGGTTTGCACCGGCAGGCCCTGCGCGGTTAATTGCGCGATAAAATAGTCGTAAAGCCGCGCGCCCTCATCGGGTGGGGCGGCAGCGGAAAATCCGGGCCGGTTGCCACGCGAGGTGTCCGCGGCCAGCGTGAATTGGCTAACGACCAGGGCCGAACCGCCGATATCGCGCACAGACAGGTTCATTTTACCTGCCGGCTCGGCAAAAATGCGCAGCTTGGCGATTTTGGCGGCCAATTTGTCCGCCTGTTGATCGCTGTCGCCGGACATTGCGCAGATCAGGATCAGCAGGCCCTGATCAATCTTCCCAATAACCTCATCGTTTACGGTTACGCTCGCGGTTGTGACACGTTGGATCAGGGCGCGCATATCAGTCCTCGTTATGCCAAGTGATAATATCGTCTGGCGTGGCGCGTTCTGTGCGAAATGTGTTGGCTGGGTGATCCGGGTCAGCATAGCCAAACGACACTGCACAGAGGATCAACCGATCTTCTGGAATGTCAAAATACCGGTGCAGGAACGGCGCGTAACTGGCCACGGCGGCCTGCGCGATGCTGGCCACGCCGAGGGCCTGTGCTGCGAGGGTAAAACCGGTGACAAAGCCGCCTGAATCCATAGCCCCGTATGGGCCAAGTTCGGCAGGGCTGGTAACAATCGCCGCGTGCGGTGCGCCAAACAACGCGAAATTTTGCATCATCTGTGCGGCGGATGCGGTGCGGTCGCCTTTTTGGACGCCAACCGCCTCGTATAATTGCCACCCGCAAGTGCGGCGGCGGTCTTTGTAGATACCGGAATAACCAGTTGGGAAATCCAGATCGGGGGCCGGACTGTTGGTGGCAACTTCGGTTTGCAGGGCGGAACGAAAGCGGTCGGTTTCGGCGCTGCTGGTGATGTTCATCTGCCAAGGCTGGGCGTTGCACCAGGATGGCACACGGCGGGCGATCGAAACAATTTGTTCGATGACGTCTTTGGGCACCGGATCAGGGCGAAAGGCGCGGCAGGAATATCGAGCCGTAAAAAGCGCGTCCAGATCGGTTGCAGTTGTGGTCATAAGTGTCGTTTCCTTGCTGTGTTGTGCTGGTCAGGATGGTGCTGGACGGGGCAATTCGCAAGGGTGGAAATGGCGCTATTGGTTGATTGCAATCAGATAACCAAAGCCGGCCGCGACCAGCAGGCCAAGGGTCACCGCAATGGTGATCTTGATCACGGACCACGGGCGTTCGCCCTGCACCCGGCCAGATTGTCCGTTGACGACAAAGCGATAGGTGGTGCCGCGGTATTTATAGGCGGCCAGCCAGATCGGCAGCAGCACGTGTTTGAACGTCACATCCGAAATTTCAGTGTCGATATTGTGGATCCGCTGACGATCCCCGCCGATGTCAAAGCGCACGTCGCGTTCGATTGTGTTGGCGATATGCTGGCGGGCTTCGGTATAGCCCTCGGCAAGTTCAATGGTGTAGCCTTCGGCCCGTAGCCCGGCGAGGTATTCCGGTTGATAGCGCTCAAGCGCGGACAGATCCCAAGGCTGCAACGCGTCGGTGTATTTTTTGGGCAGGCTCCGCGAGGCCAACACCAATATATCGTCAAAAAACCGCGCAACCCGTCCCGAAGCGGGGCGCCAGCGGACCTTTGGCACCTGTTCTACAGATGTTTTGCCAGCGCGCGTGACGGTGCGGGTTTCAAAATAGACCGTACCGTGTTCACCGCGGTAACTGGATTTTGTGTCGGCATCATAGGTCCAGTAGGGGGCATAGATGCCCTGCATTTTGCGCCCTTTGCGGGCATATTCGGTGAGCCCGTTTGGTGCGAACCACAATTTGCCCAACCAGTCCGACATCGCTTTGTGGGCGGTGCGTTCATCCAGTGCAAAGGGCAAAACTCCGCGTGGTTTGATATAGCGATGGGTGCCTGTGTCCGTGACAACCGGGGTGGCGCAAAACGGGCATTCCGAGGCGTGGGTGTTGGGGTTAAATTCGATCTGAGCGGCGCAATTGGGGCAGGTGAGAACGCGCAGTTCTTCGATCTCGGTATCGGGCAGTTTGCTCGCGACTGCGGCGTCAAAATCCAATTCTTTCAGAGTAGCACGCCCCCAGGGCCCGGCGCTGATGGCTTCGCGGTGACCGCAATGGTCACAGATCAGCGCGCCTTTGCCGGGGGCAAAGCGATAGTCTGAGCCACATTGATCGCAAGGATAGCGATGTTCCTGTAGTGGGGCGGCGTCGGACATAGGTTTTTGCCTCCGGCGGGGATATTTTTGGAAATTGGAAAGCTTAGGCGCCGGGGGGAGGCGGCGGCAGGATGGTAAAGAGTTGTGCCAGTTCCTGCACGTCTTCGGCCATTTTCCAGCCGTCCTGACCGGCTGTCCACACGTGGGTTGTGCGAGTCAGCGTGCCATCGGCGGCCATACGGCCAAGCGCGGCTTTGGAGAACGGGCCTTTGGTGGCGCCGTTTTCGGCCACGTGCCAGACATGTTCAACTGGCGGCGGTGGCGGAGTGGGGGCCGCAGCGGCGCGGGCCGAAGCCGCGCCCCAAGGGCCTTGGTTCATCAATGCCATGCCCATGCCAGCGCCCATCCCGGCGGCCATGCCTCCGCCTGCGGGATTGCTGGCGGCTGTGGTCATCGCCTCGGCTGCGGAATATTGAGTAAAGGCGTTTAGATCACCGACCAGCCCCATCGAGGTGCGTTTATCCATCGCGGCCTCAACCGCTGGCGGTAGCGAGATGTTTTCGATGTAAAGTTCGGGGATGGTCAGGCCATAGCTTTCTAGTGTAGGCGAGATTTCTGAGGCGATCAGTTTGCCCAGATCGGCAGTGTTTGCCGCCATGTCGAGCACTGGAATACCCGAGGATGCGATAACGCGCGAGAATTCCTGTACGATGATGTTGCGCACCTGAAAGCTGATCTCGTCCATGGTGAACTCGCCGTCTGTACCGACGATTTCAGTCAGGAAGCGCGCGGGATCGGTGACCCGAACCGAATAGGTGCCAAAGGCGCGGATGCGCACCGGGCCAAATTCAGGATCGCGGCAGATGATCGGGTTCTTGGTACCCCATTTGAGGTTGTTGAACCGCGTTGTGTTGACGTAATAGATTTCCGATTTGAACGGGCTTTGAAAGCCATGATCCCAGTGGTTCAGGGTTGTCATGATCGGCATGTTGTTGGTTTCCAACATGTACAGCCCGGGGGTGAACACATCGGCCAACTGGCCTTCGTGGATGAAAACCGCCGCCTGACCGGTCCGTACTGTCAGTTTAGCGCCATATTTGATCTCGTGGCCTTCGCGTTCAAACCGCCAGACCATGGTATCGCGGGTGTCATCCACCCAATGAATGACGTCGATGAATTCGCCGGTTAGAAAATCGAAAATACCCATCTACTTTTCCTCTTTAGTCATGATTTTCCACTCCACTCTGCATTTTCTTGGCGTTTCTCAGCCAGAGTTTGAGTGAGTGTTCTGATTGGTTTGGAGCCATCTTGACTGTTCGCTAGACCTTTCGCAATTGCTTCTAACGACTTCGCGGTTCTGGTCGGCAGGGATTCTTCGGCACCTATCATTTCCATTTCACTAATATCCAAAGTCATTTCAGTCCCGTACTCTGTGCCTTCAATGTCTTCGTACTCCAGTCTGACTTTGAAAGGCGGGAGGGGCGTATCATCCAGTAGGCCCCAACCCATTCCAAGAGAGGACGAAATAGATTGCCCTTGGGGAACTACGCGAAAGGGGTGGTGCCTGACGAAGATATAGAGGTGGTCCCAGTAATTCGACCAATTTGCAGCCAACTTAAGGTGGATCATGGTTTCATTTAGGCTGCTGATCTCATTGGTTCCGTTTTTCTTTGAT
>JBLHMP010000082.1:0-17522 GCA_047623555.1 Granulosicoccus sp. | reverse complement strand
AATCCCGTTTGGTTCAGCGACGACAGCGACACCAGATTGGCGGCATAAGCACCGGCAGTTTCAGCATCATAGGGCACAGTGCCCTTTGCCATTGCGCCCAATCCGCCAAGGTTGAACGCATAAAGACCCATCAGCGCCTGACGCGTCTTGATGGCCTGTTCGGCGGCTTCATCAGCAAATGCCGACCCTGCAAAAAGGCTGGCAATCAGCGTCAGGGTAAGTCCGGTACGTTTCATGGTAATTCCTTCCGGGAAATAGGTGGGATGAGAAAGCGCTTGGTAATACTTACAAAGTTTAACTTACCGAAATTATCATACCATTCGTAAAATTTGCATGATACCTGTTTATTTATGCACAGGGATAATTGGGACGATCTTCGCTTTGTACTTGCTGTGGCCGAAACCGGCTCAGTTAGCGCCGCCGCGCGCCGTCTTGGGGTCAATCATGCCACGGTTCTGCGCCGGGTTGCCGGGTTTGAAAACCGCCTGAACACGGCGTTGTTTGATCGCAATGCCAAAGGTTATCGGGTGCCGCCGGACCGTATGCAGGTGGTGACGGCCCTGCGCGAAGTGCAGGATGCGGTGCTGGCGGTCGAACGTGTGCTAAAAGGCGCCACTGAACCATTGCGCGGCCAGCTAAATGTCACCTCTACCGATACGTTTTGCCAAAGAATTCTGCCCGAGATCATCGCCGGGTTTGCCGATCGCGCGCCAGATCTGCGTATCAATCTGGTCTGCACCAACGCTCATGTAGATTTTGACCGCCTGTCCGCCGACATCACCGTGCGCCCGTCGGTACAGCTCACCGATGGATTGTTCGGTGATATTGCGGCCAAGATGGGGTTTGGCGTCTATATGTGTCGGGGTGCCAAACCAGGGCGATGGTTGGAATTACAGGGCCCATTGTCTGGCTCGACCCCGGCCAAATGGATGCGCGATACGGTGCTTGCTGATCAAATCCTGCAAGGCGGAGGCAGCTTTTTGGTACTGCAGGAAATGGCCGCCCACGGGGTTGGCATCACCATACTGCCCCACTTTATTGGCCGCGAAGACCCGCGACTGGTCGAGGTGCTCGGCCTAATGCCGGAAATGAGCGTCGACATCTGGGTCGCCAGCCACACCGATCTGGCCAACTCTCCGCGCATCCGCGCCGGACAGGCAATGTTGCTTGCTGGTTTGAAACAACAAGCAACCCGGCTGTCGGGTAACGAATAACCTTTCTGCTTTCATAAAATATCCGCGCCGGAGGCAAGAAAGCTTTAACTTAGTTCCAGAATGGTCGTGCCGGTGGTTTGACGTGCCTCCAAAGCCCGATGCGCATCGCCGACCCGCTCAAGCGGAAAACGTTGACCAATCTGGATTTTCACCTCTCCCGATGCAACTTTTTCAAACAGATCACGCGCCATTTGCTGGCAAACCTCATGATCTGCCGTATGGGTAAACAATACTGCTCGGGTCAATTTCAGCGATCCACGCGACCCCAGCTCCAATAGGTTCACCGGCTCAACCGGCCCTGACGAATTGCCAAACGAAATCATCATGCCAAAGGGACGCAGACAATCAAGCGATCCCAGGAACGTATCTTTGCCCACTGAATCCATCACCACATCAACGCCTTTTCCGCCAGTGATCTCATTGACCCGTTCCACAAAATTCTCAGTCCGGTAATTGATGGTATGGGTCGCGCCAAATTCGGCGGCCAGGGCGCATTTCTCGTCCGACCCAGCAGTCCCGATTAGCGTGATTCCCTCGGATTTTGCCCACTGACAGGCAATTAGGCCAACGCCGCCAGCGGCGGCATGAAATAACACCGTATCACCACGTTTGATCGGCGTGGTGCGTTTAAACAGGTATTGCACGGTCATGCCCTGCAACATCATCGCGGCGCCATCATCAAAGGATACGCCGTCCGGCAGCGGGCAAACCTGTGCTGCGGGCATCACCCGCGCCTCACAATATGCCCCCGGGGGCATCGACGCATAGGCGGCGCGATCACCAACCTTAAGGTGGCTAATCCCCTCACCGACCGCCTCGATCACGCCGGATGCCTCCATGCCCAATGCGACCGGCAAATTGCCCGGGTAAAGCCCGGTGCGCTGGTAGACGTCGATGTAATTCAGACCACAAGCCTTGTGTCGGATGCGGATTTCTCCGGGGCCCGGCTCCCCAACCTCACGGGTGACGATCTGCATAACTTCGGGGCCGCCAAAGGCTTCGATGACGATGGTTTTGGCTAAGGTACTGGTCATGAATTTGCTCTTTCTGTTGTTCGCATAACCGGTCAATCTGGCCGGTCCGCGCGGTTGCGGCACAAATGATAATGTTTGGATCAGACAGTCAAGCGGCCACCAGTATGACCGGGCCTTCTGTGTCGCGGTAACTTCAGAGAAATACCCTAGCGAAAGCTATTGTTTATTCCGCTTAACGTATGCGCCCCGGGGCAAAGCTCTTTTTTATTCAGACTGTTAAGAGGTGTTTCGGTTGTATTCAAAATGTCATGCATATCGCGATATGTCGGGTCGCAATACAGCAGCCCAGTCAGGATTTCACCTTTTGCTCGGTGCTTATGAATGGCGTCCAGCGAACTTAGGCGATCACGGGCATCAAAGCCATTTGTGCCTTTGTGAAGACGGATTACAGATCCATCATGCAGGCAAATATCATTGCTTTCACCTTCGCCGTAACTGGTGGTGATATCACTGGCGACGGGCACGAAATCTGCGATCAAACCTTCTTGGACATGCTCGCGCACATAGTCATAGCTGCGGGTCGATGTGGGGTGATTGTTGAACGTCACACAGGGCGAAATGATGTCAAGAAAGGCAAACCCTTCGTGGCAAATCGCCGCCTTGAGAAGCGGCACCATCTGTTCTTTGTCACCGGAAAAGCTCCGGGCCACAAACGTCGCACCAAGTTCAAGCGCCATGGTCGCCAGATCAATATCAGGCCACAAAACCTTGGAGCCCTTTTTGGTCAGAGCCCCCCGGTCTGCCGTGGCCGCCGTTTGCCCTTTGGTCAGACCATAAACCCCGTTGTTGGCAACAATATAGGTCATGTCCAAACGCCGGCGCACCACATGGGCGAACTGGCCAAAGCCAATTGACGCCGTGTCACCATCGCCGGACATGCCGATATATTTCAGCGACCGGTTGGCCATGCTGGCCCCGGTTGTCACCGACGGCATACGGCCATGGACCGTATTAAACCCATGAGATTGATTGAGAAAATAGGTCGGCGCCTTGGACGAACAACCAATTCCAGACAGTTTGGCAATGCGGTGCGCCGGAATCGAAAGCTCAAACACCGCCTGCACCAGCGCCGCGCCAACGGCATCATGGCCACATCCTGCGCATAAGGTGGACAGCGACCCTTCGTAGTCACGATGGGTCAGGCCCAGATCGTTACGGGCCAGTTTTGGATGGTGAAATTTGGATTTGAGAAAGCTCATGATCCGGTCCTTTTGGTATTTTGCTTCACCGGTGCGGCGGTGATGTCGCGCAGGATGGATTGGCTGATAAACTCGGCGGTGATCGGCATGCCGTCGTAATGGGTGACCTTGACCAGCTTGGCCGGGTTCTGCTCCAACTCCATCACCAACAGCTTGCGCATCTGACCTTCGCGGTTCTGATCAATGACAAACACCTGTTCATGGGCGTCGATGAAATCCTGAACCGATTGGCCAAACGGAAAGGATTTGATGCACATGCCATCCACAAAATGCCCCTGCTCGGCCAACAAATCAAAGGTTTCGGTGATCGCGACATCGGACATGCCATAATAGATCACACCAGTGTCAGACCCGGAATTTTCCGAATGCAGAACCGGTTGCGGTAAAACCCCGGCGGCGGTTTCAAATTTCCGTTCCAGCCGTTGCATGTTCTTAACGTATTCATCGCCTTTTTCGGTATAGATTGCGAATTCATTGCGGGATGTGCCGCGGGTGAAAAAGATACCTTTGTCGGGATGCGTGCCGGGATAGGTCCGGTAACAAATGCCGTCACCGTCAACGTCCAGATAGCGGCCAAATTTCTCGACCTGGTCGAGTTCGTCTGCATTCAGCACCTTGCCACGATCGTAGGCATGGGTGTCATCCCAGCTTAGCGCCTCGGACAGTTGATCATTCATGCCCAAATCAAGGTCACTCATCAAAATGATCGGCGTTTGCAAACGTTCAGCCAAATCAAATGCTTGTGCGGACATCTCAAAGCATTCAGCCGGGGATGACGGGAACAAAAGCACCTGTTTGGTATCGCCATGCGAGGCATAAGCGCAGGTTAGAACGTCCGATTGCTGGGTCCGTGTTGGCATGCCGGTGGACGGCCCCGCCCGTTGAATGTTCATCAAAACCATCGGAACTTCGGCGAAATAGGCAAGGCCCAGGAATTCGGCCATCAACGAAATGCCCGGTCCGCTGGTCGCAGTAAAGGCCCGCGCACCGTTCCAGCCCGCACCAATGGCGATGCCAATAGCGGCCAGTTCGTCCTCGGCCTGCATGATGGCGAAATTGTTTTTTCCCGATGCCGGATCAATCCGCAGACGTTTACAATATTTCTCAAAGCTCTCGACAACTGACGTGCTGGGCGTGATCGGGTACCAGCCCACAACCGTGGCGCCGCCATAAACCGCGCCCAATCCGGTTGCCGTATTGCCGTCGATCAGGATACGCGAGCCTACTTTGTCCGTTGTCTCAAGGCGCACAGATAACGGGCAGTCAAAATGGCTCGTGGCATATTGATAGCCAAGTTCCAGCGCGTGCACATTGGGCGCGACCAGCTTTTCCTTGCCTTTGAATTGGTCCGCCACAAGGTCCTTTAAAACCTTGATGTCGATGTTTAAAAGTGCAGCCAAAGCACCGACATAGATGACATTCTTAAACAACTGCCTTAGGTTTGGAGCTTTGTATTCGCGCAGGCAAATCTCGGATATTGGCATGCCAAGAAAGGTGATGTCCTGCCGCATCAATGCCGGATCAATCTGGCGGCTGGAATCATAAAAGAAAAAACCACCGGGTCGCACGTTTTGCACGTCATCCGCCATGCTTTGTGCATTCATCGCCACCACAATATCGGGCGCCCCTTCGCGCCGGGCCATGTAATCCTTGGCACTCACGCGCACGTCATACCATGTTGGCATGCCCTGAATATTTGACGGAAAAATATTGGCCGGGCTGACCGGGATGCCCATGCGAAAAATCGCCTTGGCAAACATGCTGTTGGCGCTGGCCGACCCGGTGCCGTTAACATTGGCAAAACGGATGACACATTCGTTAACAGACGTAATTGATGCCATAATTATGTCGCCCTATCCGCGTGAAACAGAAATTTTTGCATGTCCCATGCCCCGGTCGGGCAACGTTCGGCACATAATCCGCAGTGCAGGCAAACGTCTTCGTCTTTGACCATGACTTTGTGGCTTTTCAACTGATCCGAAACGTAAAGGTCGCGTTCGCTTTCATTTGCCGGGACAATCAGGCGGCTGCGCAGATCGTCTTCGTCGCCATTTGAGACGAAATTTATGCAATCCATCGGGCAAATATCTTCGCAGGCGACACATTCGATGCACAGTTCTTCGGTGAAAACCGTTTGTACATCGCAACTTAGGCAGCGGGCGGCCTCGCTTAGGGCCAACTTTTCGTCAAAACCCAATTCAACCTCGGCCGCCAGATCCTGAAGCGCCTGTTCCAGATTGATGATTGGTACGATGTTGCGTTCTTCGTCGGAAATGGCCGTCTGATATGACCATTCGTGAATGCCCATTTTCTGCGAGGTCATCGTATAGTCGCCAATCGGCACGTCGTTTACATCGCGCCCGTCGGTCAAATATCGATGGATCGAGGCCGCGGCCTGATGCCCATGCGCCACCGCCATAATGATGTTTTCCGGGCCAAAGGCCGCATCACCGCCAAAAAACACCCGCTCGTTGGTGGACTGGAACGTGTCGCGATTAACCACCGCCATGTTCCAATCGTCGAACTGAATGTCGATATCACGTTCGATCCAGGGAAAGCTGACATCCTGACCAATGGCGACCAGCACCAGATCACATTCAACCAAAACCGGGTCTTGTCCGGTTGATTGCAGGCGGCGTTTGCCTTTGTCCCAACGGGTTTCAACCCGGTCAAATTCAACGCCGATAAAGCGGCCATTTTCAACGACATACCGCAGCGGCGTATGGTTTGGGATAATGCTAATCGCCTCGGCGACCGCGTCCTCACGCTCCCACGGGGAGGATTTCATTTCGTCATAGGACGAGCGTACGATGGCTTTGACGTCCTTGGCACCAAGTCGCAGCGCGGTGCGCGTGCAGTCCATTGCGGTGTTGCCGCCACCCAGAACCACCACCCGTTTGGGGGCTTCGTCGACATGTTCAAAGGTAACGCCAGCCAGCCAGTTGATGCCGATCTGAACGTGATCACCAGCCTCTTGCAAACCGGGCAAATTAAGCGGGCGGCCATTTGGGGCGCCGGTGCCAACAAAGACCGCGTCGAACCCTTGGTCCATGATAGATTTCAGGCTGGTGATGTCTTCGCCAAATCGCGGTTCAACGCCCATGTTCAAGACCAGATCAACCTCGGAATTGATCACCTCTTCGGGCAGGCGAAACGACGGAATTTGCGAGCGCATCATGCCGCCCGCCATCGCGTCCCGTTCAAACAGCGTTGTTTCATAGCCCAAAGGCATCAAATCACGCGCTACGGTTAACGACGCCGGGCCTGCGCCCAACAATGCGATGCGTTTGCCGTTTTTCTTGGTTGGAATGATCGGCAACCGATCTGTAATATCGCCCTTATTGTCGGCTGCAACGCGTTTCAGCCGACAAATTGCGACCGGTTTTTCCTCAACCCGCTGACGGCGGCAGGCGGGCTCGCAGGGGCGATCACAGACCCGGCCAAGGATGCCGGGAAAGACATTGGCCTCCCAGTTTACCATGTAGGAATCGGTATAGCGGCGGGCCAGGATTAATCGGATATATTCCGGCACAGGCGTGTGGGCCGGGCAGGCATATTGGCAATCAACAACCTTGTGAAAATGGGTCGGATCAATGGTGTTCGTTGGTTTCATACTGGCGTCTTCAATTTAAGATCAGCTTGCATAATCGTCGGAATCACAGCAAAGAGAGTCGTTTTCTAGGCGTTTTTATGAATATCAGCACCCTCTGTCACAGTTTGCAATAACTTTTTGATTTATCACGGAATTGTTCACGTTCCTGCAACAAAACGATAGTGAGACATCAAACGTTTACCGTTCATGCATTTTCTATCCACCACGCACGGTATTTTAGCGGGGTACCGCATGCGTATCCCCCGCCATTCGCCCGATCGCCCCCCCCCCGACAATGCCATGCTCAGGTCAGGCCAACTCAGGCCAGATCGCTCCACTTTAGTTGGGTATTGCGGGGCATCGACCGGGTCAGACGCTTGCCGATAACCGTGTCAAAATCATAACCTGCGATCTCGCCTGATCCGGGGCGACGTGCCCAGATATCGGCCTCCTGGATCACCTGCCCCTCGTTCAGATCACGATCCGCAACCACGCTGGAGCGGGCAAAAAGATAGACCGCGTCTTCGTCTTTTGAGCGTTGTTTGGGATTATTTGCCGCGATCCAGATTTCTTTGGAGCGGTCGATCAGCAGCCGCAATTCGGCAGGATCCATCGAATTGATAATATCCGGCCCCTTGCGATAGCGGCTATCGGTAAAGTGCCGCTCAAGGATGCACGCGCCAAGCGCCACAGACGCCAGCGCCATTTCCGGGCCGATGGAATGGTCAGAAAATCCAACAACCGCATTGGGAAACGCCTGTTTCAAATCGGTGACGCCACGCAGGCTGACGATCTCAGGCGGGCTTGGGTAAAGATTGGTGCATTCCAGCAGCGCATAGTCGATACCGGCGTCGTCCAGAATGGCAACACTGCGCCGAATGGTTTCAATTGTCTGCATGCCGGTGGACATAATGACCGGTTTGCCCTTGGCCGCGATATGCCGAATGAGCGGCAGATTGTCGGCCTCGCCTGAGCCGATCTTGAAGGCCAAAACCCCGATATCATCCAGGAAATCCGCGGCTTTGCGACTGAACGGCGTGGAAATATAGATCATCCCCAGGTTTTCAGTGTGGTTCTTAAGCTCGATTTCCTCGTCCGCCGTCAACACACAGCGCTCCATCACATCCCAGATCGAAACATCGGCATTGGGCGGAAAAATCTGTTTTGCCTCTTCGGTCATTTCATCCTCGATGAAATGGGTCTGATGTTTGACGATCTCACAGCCGGCACCGGCCGCCAGGTTGACCATATGTTTGGCCACCTCAATGCTACCGCCGTGATTGATGCCAATTTCAGCGATAACCAAAGGTGGATTATCCTGCGAAATCTTACGGTTGCCAATTTTCATCATGATTTTAGCTCAACTTTTATATGAAATACTAGGTTAGATTGCGCCAGCGGCGGTGGGTCCATAGCCATTGATCGGCATGGCTGTGGATTTGTTTTTCAAGGTTGTCATTCAACGCCTGCGTCATGGCAATCGGGTCGCCATGTTCAATCGGCGCCTCGACGATAAGGTCGAAATTACCATCGGCACGGCGCAGCCCATAGGTCGGCACAACCAACGCGCCATAGCGCAGCGCCATATTGGCCACCGACAGTGAGGTCATTGCCTCTTTGCCGATAAATTGCAGCGGTTCGCCGTCTTTCATATGCTGATCCAACACCACCCCAACCATGCCGCCGCCCTTTAGGAAACGGATCATTTCAGCAAGCCCCTTGCGGCCGCGCGCAAACATCGGCGTGCCGATTTTTGAGATCGCTTTGACATAATGCGGGTTGAAATAGCGATTGCTCATGGGGCGGTATAACCCGCCAACACGGTAGCCGCGCAAAATCAGCGCCGCTCGGATGGCGTCATAATTGCCGATATGACCGGTGACCAAAAGAACCGGTCGATTGCTGGCATGTGCCTCTTGCAGCGCGTCAACGCCGGGGCCCGATAGCGGTGTGTTAGCGATGCGGGCAATGAATTCTTCGCCGGAATAGATTTCAATCAACGTGCGCCCGATGCTGTCAGGAACCGCACGGGTCATCCGCTCGACCTCGGGGGTTGGCATGTCTGGATAGATCAGGTTCAGGTTGGTTCGGATGCGCATCCGGTACCCGGCCAGAGGCGCCACGATGCGCGACACAAACCAGCCGCAATAATCGCGTCGACGGTCAAAGGACAGGCGCAATAACACAGCCAGCAAGATGCGGAAAATTCGGTCGGTCAACCAATCGGCTAAAAGGTTAGCTTTCGAGGACTTAGAAGCCATTTGTATCGCTGTGTGTTAGGTTAATATTTCGCCCAAATGCCGGACCCTGCAATGTATAACGACGCCTTAGCAGCAGTTCAAGCACGGGCAGATTTGTGCTTTGTCAAAGCCTGATCCAAAGCCTGCAAAATTCACATGTTTCGCCCAAATGCGATCCACTGTATCGCTTGCAGAGTAGTGTTGCCGGTTTTGGTAAAATTGTAATACTGACATAGCGGGATTACCCCGCAGGAAATTGGAGATGACATGATCCTAGGACATATCGGTGTGCGCAAAGGCTCCAAAGGGGTGCCGGGCAAGAATTTTCGCAGCCTCTGCGGAAAGCCGCTGATCGACTGGTCGCTGGATCAGCTTTTGGCCGAGCCGCGCATTGATGCCGTGGTTGTGTCCACCGACGATGCGGAAATATATGCGCATGCGGTTAAGCGTGGTGCGCTTGATATCGGGCTTCGGCCTGCGGAATTGGCCACCGATGCCGCGCCCAAATGGGGGGTCTGGCAGCACGCGCTTGCGGCATCTGAGGCTAAAGCCGGGCCGATTTCGACCTTTGTTGATCTGGATTGCACCTCGCCGCTTCGGATTCCGGATGACATAACCGGAGCGCTTGATCTGTTTCAAACCCAACAGCCCGACATGGTGATGAGCGTCTGTGAGGCCAACAAAAACCCCTATTTCAATCTGGTTGAACCGGATGATACCGGGGCGTTGCAGGTGTCAAAACCGCTACCCGGTGGGGTTTGGGCGCGTCAGGATGCGCCGGTGGTTTATGAACATGTGGGGGTGATTTATGTGCTTGATCCCAACTACCTGCGCCGCGCCAAGACAATATATGAAGGCCGGGTGATCCCGTTTGTGCTGCCATCTGAACGCTGCCACGACATCGATTCGCCCTATGATTTGCGGCTGGTAGAGTTCCTGCTGTCCGAGCAATTGCGCGAAGGTGTGCGCAAGTCCTAGGTCGGGCGAGACCCCAACAGATGGTCCAATGCCGCCAGCGTCTTTTCCGTCGCCCCTGAATGGGCCTCAAAAAACGCGGTGATTTGTTTTGGGTCGCTGGTGGGCGGCCGCAAAAGCGCCTGCGCCAGCGCCGCGGCATCTGGGACCGATTGGGCAACGCCTGCGGCCTCGGCCTCAACAAACGGGTATTCAATGGTGCCGATATGCGGCCCGGTCAGAATGGGCTTTGTCAACGCCAGCGGTTCGATAATATTATGCGCGCCTTTGGGGTTGAATCCGCCACCAACAATGACCTGATCGGCCATCGCCAGATAGAAATACATCTCGCCCAGACTATCCCCCAGAATAACGTCGGGTACGGATGGTGCGGCGCCAATTGGGGCCAGTCCCTCATCAAACAACTCTGAGCGGCGCAACAGTGTCAGGCCACTTGCCAAAATGGTCTGTGCCACCTCGTCAAACCGTTCAGGGCGTCGCGGCACATAGATGAACAAGGGTGCCGGTAATCCATGGGCCAGATGATCGTCCCGAAGGGCGGCAATCGCATGCAGGTAAACCACATCTTCGCCCTCAATGGCGCTGGCAATGGTGATCACCCGCCGGTCGGTTGCGCCAATCCAGACGCGCGCCGCCTGCCCCGCAGTTAACAGCGTTGGCGGGATCGGTTGGTCAAAACGCAACTCGCCGGTGACCGCGATATTGGTCAGACCGATCGAGGCAAACCGATCCGCCTGCAATTGGGATTTGACCAACGCTCCGGCAAAACCGCGCATCACCTGATGGCGCAATTGTTGCCCGCCGGCATCACGCGCCATGGATTTCCTGGGATATTGCGCGTTGCACATGAACAACGGCACGCCGGCGCGTTTGGCGGCAAACACCATGCGCGGCCAAATTTCGATCTCCATCACCAGCCCGCAACTCGGGCGAAAGGCGCGAAAGAAACCGCGATAGGCCCAGGCGGTTTCCAACGGCACCCAGACGCATTGCATCTGCCCCGTGGCAATGTCGTCAGCAAAGACGCTTTGGGCTTCGCGTCGACCCGCCGGGGTGAAATGGGTGGTGACAACACGATCGCCACGCGCCAGCATCGCCCGGATCATCGGCACCGCCGAGCGCATTTCACCAAGGCTAACCGCATGCACCCAAATCGCGCCTTTGAACGACCTGCCAAACCACCCAAACCGTTCAGCAATATGTTGGCTATAGAGCGCATCCTTTTTGCCGCGTCGCCAAAGATAGAACAGGATCAGCGGCAGCCCGACAGTCCAGACAAATGACCAAACCCACAAAAACAGGCGCAAACTAAGGCTCATGCGGGCCGCTCAATCAACGCCAACAGATCGGCGGATAGCTGATCTAATGCGTCGCGTTTTTCCGCGATCAGGGCGCTGGCTTTGTCAGCCATCCCGGCCATCCCGGCCAGATCCGCGTCATTAAGGGCGGCGGCAAGCGCGCCGGGCGCGAGTTGTTTGGCCGCCCCTGCCCCATCCAATGCGGCATAGTCGGCCACGAAATTTGCCACGTCCGGCCCATGCAGGATTGCCGCACCTAATGCCGCGGCCTCCCATGGGTTGTGGCCGCCGATCTGATCAAAACCGCCACCAATCAACGCGACCTCGGCCAGACGATACCATAGCCCCAGTTCGCCGTAGCTGTCGGCCAACCAAACCGCATGTTCGGGCCCCGGCAGTTGTTTTAGGCTGCGTTGGGCGAACGAAATCCCAGCCGTGTTCAGCGCATTGGCCACGTTATCGGCGCGCCCGACATCGCGCGGCACGAGGATCAGCAACCAGCCGGGCTTTGTTGCCTGTGCTTTGATCGCTTCGGCCTCGTCGCCGGGATGAGTCGAGGCAGCGACCCATATTCTGCGATCAGCGAGCAAAGACCGAAGTCGCGTGCATTCACTCTCAACGGTGTTCAAAAGCGGCGCAGCAGGTTTTAGCGAACCGGTAATTTGCACGTTTTGTGCCCCAAGATCGGCAAGCCGTGTGGCGCTGTGCCCGTCCTGTGCGCTGACAAATGACAGGCGCCGCATCACCGCGCGGTAAAGCCCACGCAACCGGGCGCGGCGGGCAAAACCATCACCACTTAAGCGGGCGTTGATCAGAGCAATCGGGATAGCGCGCGCATTGGTGGCGACCACGGCGCCCGGCCAAATGTCCTGTTCGGCCCAGATCGACAAATCGGGCTGCCAGTGATCCAGAAACTGCGCCAGATAGCTTGGCGCGTCCAGCGGCAGGAACTGATGTTGGGTCCGGGGCGGTAAATTGGTGCCAACCACCTGCGCCGAAGATCGCGCCGTTGAGGTGATCAGAAAGGACAATTGCGGATCACGCCGCGACAAGGCGGCAATAAGGCCGCGCAGGGCCAAAACCTCGCCCAAACCCACCGCATGCAACCAGATCAGACGCCCCTTTGGCCGGTCAAGACTGGCAAGACCCTGCTTTTCCTGCCAGCGGTCCGGGTCTTCTTTGCCCTTTGCCAATCGACGACGCAAAAGCATCGGTGCAAGCAGCGGAATGGCCCGACTGGCCGCCAGATAGGCCCGTAACGACAGCGGTTTGGAGGCGTTAGGCAATGTCCTGAAAGGCCTTTTGAAGCCCGCTTGACCAGAACGTGTCTGTGGCGAGGATTTCAACAAACCGATCTGCCGTTCCACCCGCGCCGAAACTGTTGTCAGGTTGGTGGCGGTTGCCCCATTCACGCGCCAGAAACGCGTCGATTGCGGCGCGGTCGCCGGCTGCGCAATATGACACCGATGATGCCTGTGCCCGGTTGGTCTGGCGGGTGCCAATGTCCAGTGACGAAAGGCCCAGGAACGGGGCTTCGCGCACGCCGGCGCTTGAATTACCAATCATACAGCTGGCGTTTTTCATCAATTCAGAGAAATGCGCAAACCGCATCGACGGGATCAGACGAAACTGATGCTTTGGCAGCCCATCCAGCACCTCAAATATCGCTTCGGACCCCGGGTCATTATTGGGGGCGATCACCACAAACGACCGCCCGGATTCGGCCAGCGTGCCAAACAGCGCCTTGGCCTGTGCGCCCATGGTGTCCTGCTCGGATGTGACCGGGTGAAAAACCACAATGCCGTAGTCGTCAAACGGGATGTCATAGCGGTCGCGCACCTGGTCAATCGTGACACCTGACGGGGCCGCGTGAAAATCCAACTCGGGTGAGCCGATGACATAAACCGAGCTTTCGGCCTCGCCCAGAACCATCACCCGCCGTCCGGCCTGTTGCGAGGACACAAAATGATGCGTTGCCAGTTTGGTGTTACAATGGCGGAAAATTTCGTCGATGGTGCCGGACACTTCGCCGCCTTCTATATGCACTGACGGGATGTAATTTGTCGCCGCCACAATCGCGCCGGCCAAGGCCTCAATCCGGTCGCCGTGGATGATGATCAGGTCAGTGTCGTTTTCGGTCAGATAGTCCGAAAAGCCGACAATTGTCTTAGCCAGAACAATGTCCTGCCCATCACCCGGCCGCTGGTTGAGGAACTCATGCACCCGCACACCGATCATGTTGTGCACTTCGATCTTGGTTAAACCATAGCGTTCCATCATATGCATGCCAGTGACAAAAAACGTGATCTCGTGGCCAGCGTCACGCGCGGCAATGGCCAGCGGTTTGAGTTTGCCAAAATCGGCGCGGGTGCCGGTGAGGAATAGAATTCGGTGTGTCATCGTCGGCTCATTTCAATGTGGGCGTTTTTGAAACCATAGTGGAAACGCCGTTGCGCCAACATACACAGTTTCGGCCTGGTTAGGCAAGATAAGCCACCGTTTACAAAGGCGTTTCACGTCCGGTTTTGAGAGGCCGAATCCGCCGCCAACGGCAATTCGATCACCGCGCACAGGCCGCCAAATTCCGCGCTCTCCTCAAGGAACAAATTGCCACCGTGGGATAGCGCAACGTCCAGCGCGATCGGCAGTCCAAGACCGACACCGCCACCTTTGTTCTGGTTGCGGGACGGATCAAGCCGTGAAAACGGCTTTAGCGCCTCTTGATGTAACTCTGGCGGAATACCCGGCCCATCATCTTCGACCGTAAATCGAATTTTCGTTTTCAAAACCTGCAACGAAATCACCGCGCGGTTGCCATAGCGCAGGGCATTGCCGACCAGATTGTCCAAAGCCCGCTCAATTGCGAATTTACGGATCACCATCACCGGCGCATCTGTTGGCAGCGCACCAATCGAAACCGCAGCGCCCGAGCGGGTTGCCTTCTCGACGATCCCTTGAACCATAGTGGTCAGGTTGGTTGGCTCGGCTTGTTCGGTCGCTTCTGAGCCGGCAAAATCCAGAAACGAGTCAATCAGACGTTCCATTTCATCCAGATCGGTCAGCATATCGCGGGTGTCATCGCTGTCGTCACTCAGGGCCAGCGCCAGACGCAAGCGGGTTAGCGGCGTGCGCAAATCATGGCTGACCCCACTAAGCATCATGGTGCGCTGTTCGCGGTGTTGTTCAATCCGGGCGCGCATGTTCAAAAACGTCTCACCAGCCGAGCGGACTTCGCTTGAGCCACCGGGGCTGTATTCGCGATGATGACCGCGACCAAAGGCTTCGGCGGCTTGGGCCAGTTTTCGGATCGGGCGCAATTGGTTACGTAAAAACAGATAGGCAACAAAGGTCACCAGCACCGAGGTGAAAAAGATCAGCACCAACAGCTGATGCCGATTTGCCGCCGTCACGCGCCGACGCGGAAAGCTAAGTTGCAGAACACCGGGCGGTGCTTTGAGCGACAGATGAACCATCCGCGGATTGGTCATAAGGTCCACGGCAATCAAATCCGGAAACCCGTCGCGCAGGGTTTTGACAATCGTCGCCCCCGAAATATCAAAGTATGACACCCGATCCACAAGCGGCCCGTTCCCGACCTCGGTACCGATACGCAGCAGGTTGGCGTCATGGATCAGATTGTCGCCATGTTGATAGTTATCAAGCAGCAGATCGATCTCAACTACGATATTTTGGGTCATCTGCTCGGTGACGTCTTCATAGACCCGCTGCACGAAACTGACAGACACGACAAGCTGCACAGCGGTGATCGGTACGATCAAAATAAGCGCGGCACGGCCATATAGGCTATCGGGCAGAACCCGCCGCACATTGCGGATTGCAACCCGGACCCGCCGCGCCAGCCTGGTACTGCGCAGGCCAGAAAATGCACCTGTCCGGCGATTTTCAGACGCACCGTGTGTTTTGGGGTCGCGCATATCCAAGCCTTTGATTAAAGCGGTTCGATTTTGCCTGAGCGGCTAGATTAGCCTCAGATCCGCCCGGTGAGAAGGCCCTGATCTGAACCTTGTCAAGATTTGCCCCCTGCCGGTGGTTTCAATTTGCGGCTGTCGTGTCGTGCAAAGCTCTAAGGTGGAGAGAACGCCGATTTTGGCCATTACACTCGGACACTCTCTGCCGAGGGACGTGGCTGCGATATTTTGGGCGGTCTTTCGCACTGCAAACATGAGTCGTTTGGCTGAAATTCGCGCCTTTCAGACCCGTTGGATGTTTGATCTCGTCAGCGGCGTCACGGTCGGCTTTTGGTGTCTCTGAAGACGCCAATCCGCTGCCTCGTTTTATCAAACGACGATACGGAGTAAACAAATGACCAAGACAATGATTGGTACAAGCCTCGCCACATTTATGATCCTGGCCGCCACAACGCGCGACATGCTCGGTTGCCGGATCAGATCGCGAATGTATTCACTGACAGTCTTGTAGGACCCTTCTCCACCCGCATTTGCGGCGACGAATTCGCCTAATGTGCCACCCAAACGGACGGCCATTGTTGTTGTACGGCGCATGACGGCGGTTCGTTCCCTGTTTACGTATTCAATATAATCAATATTGCAGACGAAATAGGATCGGACATCCGCCATACCCTTCATTCGCAATTTTTTGGATTGTCGCCAATCTGGCGCACAGCCGTCAGAAGGTCCACAATTGCGCATTCAGCCATTGCAGGTTCGGCTGCCACCGGATGATCAACCATGCTTTGGTCGTTTGCGATGATCCGTGCAATTTGGCCTATCGTTATTAGGCTGACCTTTTAGATCATTTTTTACCCCTGAACTTTGTAAGCCTGAAATGACTGATTGGTTATAACAACGGATAACAGGAAATGGATTTTTGGCGCGGGTTTCAGGGGAAACTCTGAAACGCCAGCGCATTG
Organism: Granulosicoccus sp.; assembly: GCA_047623555.1. Lineage (GTDB taxonomy): Bacteria > Pseudomonadota > Alphaproteobacteria > Rhodobacterales > Rhodobacteraceae > NORP181. Next base: position 1,079 of record JBLHMP010000082.1, on the reverse strand, counting down.
TCCAGATAAACAATGTGCGACAGGCGGCTCCCGACCAGTTGGCCTAAACCATTTGCAGCTATCAATATTGAGGCCGGGGCCGATGTGGCCATAGATATCGCCTGCTCCGGGCCAATGCCCACCTGATTAACCAGCAGACCAATGGCTCTGGGCATATCTATGTCGGCACCGGCCAGGGTTCCGTCACACAGGCGCAAAGTGCCATCCCGGCGATAAACTGTACGCCCATTCAAATCAAACTCGCATAAGTCGGATCCAACTGATGACATGGCGTCTGTCACCAGAAATATCTGCCCCGGCCCCTGTTTGGCCCGCAAAGCCAAATGGATTGTTGTCGGATGCACATGGATTCCATCAGCGATAAGACCTGCAGAGGCCTCAGCATTATCCAAAGTGGCCCCCACAAGGCCGGGTTCCAGATTGCCAAGCTGGCTCATGGCATTGAACAGATGGGTGGTACAGCGCACCATCGTCGAAATACCCCGAGCAGGTGGCATAGTCTGCATCAGTGTGGCCCAGAGACACGATAACCCCCGCCTTGTTCAGGATCGCAACCTGATCGCGGGTGACGCTTTCTGGCGCGACAGTCAGCATTACATTGGGCAGTCGCTTGGCGGCATCGCAGATCATCACAAGGTCCTGATCGGACATCGGACGAACCAAGTGAGGATCATGCGCGCCCTTGCGGCTGACAGACAAATGCGGCCCTTCAAGATGAATGCCGATAATTCCCAGTAGATTTTTCTCAATGGCGCTCGCCACAGCCTCGATCGCGGCGAGACTTCGCTCTGGCGTGTCGGTGATCAGCGTTGGCAGCAAGGCGCATGTACCGGTCAAGGCATGAGCCCTTGCGATGGTAGCAAGCGCGGCGACCGATTGATCATCATTAAACATAACGCCGCCGCCGCCATTCACCTGTAGGTCGACAAATCCCGGCATCAGGTATCCACCATCCAATTGCCTGACGAGGCAATTGGATCGCAGTTCATCTAGGTCTTTAACCGCTTGTCTTATATCTTTCTCAGGTTCCCATGCGAAAAGGGAGCCACTGACTGGCACCTTATATATGCCGGTCAGTG
>JBLHMP010000081.1:0-17796 GCA_047623555.1 Granulosicoccus sp. | reverse complement strand
GGCGATTACTGCCGTCATGCGAAAGCTCGTGGTGATGGCGAATGCGTTGCTAAGAGATGATCGGAAATGGACTGAAACACGGGCTTGACCAATACGGATACTCAGCGAATGTCAACAATCGCCTGCCAGTCGCCGGGAAATTTGCAAGGGTTCGTATCAATCCATTCTGCCATTCGAAATTGCTTCTCTGCCCCAGCCCTGCGCCGCTCTAACAATTAGGTGCCACCGGCTCGAAGCATTCGACGCCTGGAACGCGGCTGCCAATGCTGTTTAAGTAAGCAAAATTGTGCTATCACAAAATGTCCAAAGTTAACGTGACAACACCGCAAGCCGACAAATCCCACGGTCGCGCAATTACAAACTTCCTGCAACCCAGATGCTACCTTAGTGATCCATCACATAATGCTCCGGCCCAACCTCAATCATCGTGCGTTTTTCCGGGATCCAACCCAATGGGCGAACCGGGCTTTTCAGCTCATCCGAGATCAGGCTGCGGCGTTTGCCTCGAACTGTGGGATCAGGCACCGGGACGGCTTCGATCAGTTTGCGCGTGTAGGGGTGGCGTGGATTGGCCAGCACTTTGGCGCGCGGACCGATTTCGACGATCTCGCCCAAGAGCATGACGGCAATCCGATGGCTGATCCGTTCCACCACGGCGATGTCGTGGCTGATGAACAGGTAACTTACCCCCAGTTTGGCCTGCAAATCCAACATCAGGTTGACTACTTGTGCCTTGATTGTAGCGTCCAATGCAGACACCGATTCATCGGCAACAATCAGGCTGGGGTTCAGGGCCAAACCACGCGCGATGCAGATCCGTTGCCTTTGCCCACCGGAGAACTCATGGGGAAAGCGCAGGGCGTGTTCCGCCGACAAGCCGACCAATTCCAACAGATCTACGACCTTGGCCTCGACTTCGGACGGATTAGCCGTGCCGTGCACGCGGATCGGTTCTCCAATGGCGGCCCCGATGGATTTGCGCGGATTCAGCGAGCCGTAGGGATCTTGAAAGATCATCTGCATGCGTTGCCGTACCTGCCGCATACTTGTGGGGCTGGCCTGCATCAAGGCCTGTCCGTCAAATTCTATGCTGCCTGCTGTTGGTTCAATCAAGCGCAGAATCGAGCGCCCGGTCGTGGATTTTCCGCAGCCGGATTCCCCGACAAGCGCCAAGGTTTCACCCGCACGCACACTAAACGAAGCATCCTCAACCGCGTGAACATTGCCGTTGACCCGCCCCAATAGTCCGCCGCGCATCGGGAACCGCGTGGTCAGGCCCTGCACATTCAGAATGACTTTGCCCCGCTGATCGGCTTCATCCGCAGGTTCTGGCCCGGCGCCGGTTTCATCCATTTCGGGAAACCGGCGCGGTGTCGGGCTGTTGTAAAGTGTACCCAGCCGGGGCACCGCCCCCAACAGCATCTTGGAATAACCATGCTGTGGATTGGCAAAGAGGTCGTTCACATCGGCCTCTTCGACCTTGTCGCCTTTCAGCATCACCACCACCCGATCGGCGATTTCGGCCACCACCCCCATGTCGTGGGTGATGAACATGACACCCATGCCAATATCAGTTTGCAGATTGCGGATCAGTTCAAGAATCTGCGCCTGAATGGTCACATCAAGTGCTGTGGTTGGTTCGTCTGCAATCAACAATTTGGGCTGACAGGCAAGGGCTATGGCAATCATCGCCCGTTGCCGCATACCACCCGAATAGCTGTGAGGATGTTCGGTCAGGCGACGTTTGGCGTCGGGAATGCGCACCAGATCGAACATCCGCAGGGTTTCAGCCTCGGCCTGGGCGGCGGTCATGTCGCGGTGTTGACGCAGCACTTCGGCGACTTGGAAACCCACCTGCAGCACCGGATTGAGGCTGGTCATCGGTTCCTGAAAGATCATACCGATGTCATTGCCGCGCACATGGCGCATGTCTGCCTCGCTCAGGGTGAGCAGTTCGCGACCATCCAGCTGTACTGAGCCCTTTATCTGGCTGGTTTCATTTTGCAGCAACTGCATGATCGACAGGGCGGTGACCGATTTACCGGACCCGGACTCCCCCACCACCGCAACAGTTTCACCTCTGTCGATGGTAAAGGCGATGTTGCGAATGACCGGGGTCCAGCCACCGTCAGACCGGAACGACGTGGTCAGCTGGTCAACAACCAGCAGCGGCGCGCTCATCCTTCACCTCTCAGTCGTGGATCCAGTGCGTCACGTAATCCGTCGCCCAACAGGTTCAGGGCAAATACCACAATCAGGATGACAAGCGAAGGAAACAGTGCCAGCCAGAAACTGTCGAGGATGTTTTCAAAGCCTTCGCGGATCATGCCGCCCCAGGTGGCCGTTGGCGGGCTAACGCCCAAGCCAACAAATGCCAGCGAGGCCTCGACCCGGATCGCGGTGGCCAGCCACAGCGACCCCATGACCAGCACTTCGGGGGCGATGTTGGGCAAAATATGGCCAAACATCAGGCGCGAGTCGGAATAGCCAAGCGCGCGGCCCGCCTCGATGAATTCGCGGTTCTTGATGGCGATGGTTGGCGCCCGCGCAATGCGTGCAAAAGGTGGGATTGAGGTCAGCGAGATGGCAATCACCAGATTGGCCACCGATGGCCCCAACATGGCCACCACGATCAGGCCCAGGATCAGCGACGGAAACGCCAGCAGCACGTCCATGATCTGCATAACGATGATGTCAAACCGACCGCCGAAATAGCCTGCCATCAACCCGATGACCGACCCGATAACAAGCGCCGAGCTGATCGCCAGCATGCCAATCGTCAGCGATATGCGCGCGCCCCACATGATCCGCGACAGCGTATCGCGGCCATAATAGTCGGTGCCAAACCAATGGGCGACCGAGGGTGGTTTAAGGCGGTTAAAAATGTCCTGATCCAGCGGATCATAAGGCGCGATAACCGGGGCCAGCAACGCCAGCAGCGCCACAAACAGGAACAGGCCCAGCCCGATCCAAGAGGTTTTATTGGTGTTAAAGGCGCGCAGCAATCCAGCAGCAGCGACCCCAAGCGAACGGCGCAGATAGGCACCGCGCGATGGGTTCTGAGGAGTGTTCTGTGATGTCATGAGTATTTGATCCTTGGGTCGATCAAACCATAGGTAAGATCGGTGATCAGGTTCACCAGAACCACGATCAATGTGTAAATCACCATCATGCCCTGCAACATGGGATAGTCGCGTTGGTTCAGGGCTCCGATGATCAGCTTGCCCAATCCGGGCCGGTTGAACACGATTTCGGTCAGTACCGAATTGCCGATCAAGATGCCCAGATACAGGCCAACAACCGTGACCACCGGGATCATCGCGTTGCGCATGCAATGACGCCAGATGATGGTCGCAAAGGTCAGTCCTTTGGCCCGCGCGGTACGCACATAGTCCTGATTAAGCACCTCAAGCATCGCCGACCGGGTGACGCGGGTGATATAGGCGGCCATGATCAGGCCCAGATTGATGGCCGGCAGAGCAAGGTTTTGCAACCGTTCGCCCAGGCTGGCCCCCTGCCCGGAACTGATGACCGGAAACCAGCGCAAATGGATGGAAAAGACCAGCAACAACAATACCGCCGACACAAAGGCCGGAAAAGACAGCCCCAAAAGTGACGCCAGGCGGATGATATAGTCGGGTATCTTGTTGCGTCGGATCGCCGACCAGACGCCCAGCGGAATGCCAACCACCGCGCCAAGAACCAGCGATGCAAAGGTCAGTTCCAGCGTAGCAGGCAGAACCCGGGCAATTTCCTTAATAACCGGTCGACCTGACACCAGAGATTCACCCCAGTCGCCAACCATGACCCCCCGCAGGAATTCAAAATATTGTACCGTCAGTGACCGATCCAGCCCCAAACGTTCGCGCAATGCAGTCAGCGCCTCTTGGTTGGCCTGATCGCCCAGGATCGCCATTGCCGGATCGCCCGGAAGGATCCGGACAATGAAGAACACGATGGTGAGCACCGCAAAAAGAGTGATGACGGCAAATCCTAGCCGTCTAAGTACAAATGCCGTCATATGATTTATCAGTTAGGCACCGGGCGATAAAACCCGGTGCCCTATCCATCCCTTGTTGTTATTCAGTAAAGTGTGCTTTTTCAGTGATCGCCGGGCTAAGATTAAGCGAGCCGTTGATCTCGGTGCCTAAATCAAGCGTGTCTTTCCAGGCCCACAACTGCATGCTTTGAACCACCGGAACCGCGCAAACTTCGGCCATGATCTTGGACTGAGCCTCGGCCCACAACGCCAGTTGCTCGTCGGGATCGGTCGCTACCCGCGCAGCATCGATTTCAGCGTCAGCCACTGCACAATGTGAAAAGTTTGCGACGGCAGTGGGACCACCAACTGTCGCGTCAGAATGAAAGAACTGCGACAGGTAAACATCCGCAACCGGGAACCGTGCGGCGGCATAGTGAACCACCTGGCTCATGTCTTTGCGGATCTGTTCATGGAACGTCGCGTGTTCAACGGTTTCGATTTCCATATTGATGCCCGCGTCACGTAGCATCGACTGAACCGCCTCCATAGTCGACAACATGCCCGGCAACGTGGTGTGGATCGCCTTGATCGTCACCCCATCCGGATATCCGGCCTCGGCCAACAGCGCTTTTGCCTTTTCAATGGAATACTCATAGGTCGGCACGTCGCCTGTGTATCCCAGATTACCCTCGGGCACCGGTGAAACAGCGGCAAGCGTCACATCCGGGCCTTTGAACTGCACCATCGCATCGCGGTTGATGGCATGAGCAAACGCCTGACGCACCAGTTTATTGTCCAGCGGCGGCATCGTCATGTTCAGATGCATAACCGACATTTCGCCAGGCTTCATCACCGCCACTACGGTGCCGGGCAGCTTTTTGATCCGTTCGACCCAGGTTTGATCCTGCTTGCCATAGATCATGTCGACCTCACCGGCCTGAAACGCCAGATCGCGTGACGCGTCCGATGGTATATAGCGGTAAAAAATCTCTTTGATCTCGGGCTCACCACGGAAATACTCCGGGTTGGCCACCAGCTTTACATATTGCTGAGGCTGGTATTCGGCGAACATGAACGGGCCGGTGCCAATTGGCGTGCGCTGAAAATCATCGCCCAATGCTTCGACGGCATCCTGACAAACAATGTTGCCGCCGTGGTATGGCACCAACAGGCCCAACAGGCTGGGAACCGGGTTTTTCAGTTTGATGGTGACTTCGTAGTCGCCGGTGGCTGTGACACTTTCAAAAGATACATAGTCTTTTGCAAAGGACGAAATCTCAGAGTTGGCAGAGCGGTCCAGCGAAAAAACGATGTCGTTTGCGTCGATATTGCCGTAGTCGCCGTGGCATTCGACATCCTGACGCAAGGTGAACACCCAGGTCAGACCATCGTCAGAAGAGGTCCAGCTTTCAGCGATATCAGGCTCAATAAAGGCCGGGCTGGCTTCGCCCGGTTTGATCCGCACCAGACCGTTGAACATCCAATGCAACAGCCCTTTGTCGGGGGTTGAGGTGGCCATATGTGGGTCCAGTTTGCCGGCGTCGGCGCTGCCCATTCCTACATTCAGCGTGCTGCCTGCCGCAAATGCACTGGTTGCGGCAAGCACTCCAGCACAGGCAAGTCCTGATACAATCTTCATTTGAATATCCTCTCTGTTGTGTTTATTTTTATCATGTCCGTTTCGTCACATCGTGTCTTCTAGCCGACAATTTACCAACATTTCCGCCAGTGCGGCGGTGTTGGGCAGCGCGAGAGCAATCGCAGCCATCTCGGCAAGGTCATTTGGGTCGATCATTTCAGCGCGGTCAATTTTGGTGACATCCGCAGTCAGGTCGGTGGCGACAAAACTGGGGCATAATGCAGTGGCCCGCACACCGTGGTCCCAACCAACACGGCGGGTGCCATGGGTCAGCGCCAGCAGCGCGTGTTTGGTCATGTTATAGGCAATATTGTCATTGGGCACCCGCTTTCCGGACAACGACGCAACATTGACGATACGCCCTGATTCGGCGGCTTTCAGATGCGGCAAACAGATGCGGGTCAGGAATAGCGGGCCTTTGACATTGGCAACCCAAAGGCTGTCCAGATCGGCCTCGTCTCCATGTTCGATCGAAAAGGTGTTTGAGGTCCCGGCGTTGTTTATCAATCCGTCCAGGCGGCCGAACTTGTCCAATGAAGCCGCCAACCACGCCGCATGACTGGCCTGATCCGCGGCTTCATAGGTCGCGCAGATCAGGCGCGGCCCGGCCAAATCTGCCAGTGCGTGTTGGGCGGCCTCGACATTGCGGGCTCCGGCGCTGATGGCATAGCCTTTGGCATGCAGGTTGCGCGCAATCGCCAGTCCAATACCGCGCGCGGCCCCGGAAATCATCACCACTCGGCCTGATGGATCAATCATGTTGTGCCCCTGTCATCTGTTCATCCATGCAACGTTAACAGCGCATCCGCCTGCGTGCGCCCGGCAAACCGATCAAAGCGGAACGCCTGCACATCAAGGCGCAAAGACCGATCAAGCGCCAGATCCGCAGCCAAGGGGCCAGTGACCGGACCAATCCCAAAACCATGGCCGGAAAACCCGGCAGCAACGACGAGGTTATGCACCCCTGGCACCTTGTCAATCACTGGCAGTGCATCCGGCGTCATATCCAGCATGCCACCCCAGATAGCTTCGACTTCGGCACCGGCCAACGCCGGTAATACCTTGGCAACCCGGCGGATGGTGCCCATCACACCCCGCATCGTTGGCCGAACCAATGGTTTTCCGTCCAGTTCTGCCAATGTGCCGCTGTCCTCAGCGCCGCTGGAGATCCGAAACCGACCCGAGTTTTCTTGTCGTGCGGCCATATCCGCATTTGCAACGCCCAGCACCGGACCCAGAATTTTTGGTGCAGGCATGGTGCGTAACACCGTGACCACCGGGCGCCGTAATGGCAAGGCCAGGCCCATCGGATCCAGCAATCGGTTGATCAACACCCCAGAGGCCAGAATGACACTGCCCGGCGATAGGATCCGCAGATTGGTAACGACCTGAGTGATCCGGCCTTTTGTCACGATCAGCTCCTGCACTTCTTCGCCGATGGACGACGTCGCCCCCAGTTTTTGCGCCATTCCAAGATAGGCCGATACGGTTGCAATCGGATCAGCCGAGCCATCGCTGGCACACCATGAGGCGGCAACAACCTGTTCGGACAAAGCTGGAACAACATCTCGCGTCGCCGCCAGATCAGGTAGGAACTGCATATCTAATCCAGCCGCGCTTTGTTCTGTGACCAGATCGCGGATGGTTTCAAATTCCTGCGCAGAGCGGGCAAGGCGCAGATTGCCATGTTGACGATAGCCGGTTTCGGCCTCAAGCACCCGATCCAGTTCCGACCAAAGCGCCACCGCCAAACGCGACATTGCCAACTCGGCGGGATCACGCCCAGACTGGCGGACACCCGCCAGCGTCCAGCCGGACGCCATTGCCGCCGGGCCATAGCGTTCGATCACCTCAACCTTTTGCCCCGAGCGCGCTAGCTCAAGCGCCGCACTGGCTCCGGTTATACCTGCCCCAACCACTAGGATATCTGGCTGGCTCATGCCGCGACCTTCTGAGAAAAGCGCGAAAAGGCAAACGGTTTGGGATCCGCTACCGGGGTTTCCCCAGTGATCAATTGCGCCGCCAATAGCCCGACTCCGGGGCCAATACCAAAACCGTGCCCAGATAGCCCAGTGGCCATCCACATACCTTCGTGGTTTGGAACACGGTCAATCACCGGAATTTCATCGGGCATGACGTCAATCATGCCAGCCCATGTTTCTTTCGGCTGGGCGTCACCCATTTTCGGGAACAACTGGCGTGCGCTTTGTAATACATCCTCAAGCAGCGCTTTGTCGGGCTCTGGGTTCAGCACGCGGTTTTTTTCAAACGGGGTGATATCATCTCCCTGCCATCGCGCCCGCCCTAGGGGGCCAAAAAAGTCTTTGCCAGCGCGGAGTTTCATGATCCTCCAACGCTTTTTCAGAATGGGCACATAGGCCGGAAAATGCCGGAGCGCCGCCGGGATCATTTGGAATTCGGCAGCCCCACTTCGTGCGAGTGTGTAGCCGCCGTCCTGACGCGCCCGGATCGAAACCCTGCTTGACCCGACGGCCCCTGTGACCTGTGGTGTTGCAGTTGGCCCAATTCTGAGCACCGAGGATTTGATCGCCAATTGCGGAAAACTAAGGCCCAGGTTTTCCAAAAAGACGCGGGACCAGACACCGCCCGCCAGAATGACGGCCTGACATGCAATGCGCCCGTGTTCGGTAATAACTGCGCTGATTTTGCCGCCGCTGCGTTCAACTGTGCGCACTGCACAGTTTTCGATCACATGCGCCCCCAAAGACGCCGCATGGCGCGCCAATGCCGGAACGGCAATTGCAGGTTCTGCCATCGCATCCGATGCGGTATGCAACGCCCCCTGAAAACAGCCATCCTCGCGGCCGAGGATTTCATCCGTTTGGCGAGAATTCAAAACCTTGGAATCCAAACCGAAAGACCGGTTCTCTTCCAGCCACGCCACCCGTTCCGCAAGGTCAGCCTCGGTTTTGGCCAGATACGTGGCACCGCCAACGCGAAATCCGATGTCTTCGGTCATTTCATCAGCAAGCTGCTGCCACAGGGCTGTGCTGGCTATGACCAGTGGCAATTCACGGGCATCGCGCCCCATTTTTCGGATCCAACCCCAATTCCGTGATGACTGCTCGCCTGCGATCCGGCCTTTTTCACATAGAACAACGGACACGTTCTGCTGGGCCAGATACAGCGCCGCTGATACTCCAGCGACTCCACCTCCAATGATCACCACATCTGCCTGCGCGGGCAGAGGGTTCGATGGTTTCAAAGTCATGCGTTGTGCGGTCACGGGGGAGGGCTCTTGTGTAATTCTCTTTCATTCAAGGACTGAAAACACTATAGGTCAAATACATATTTGTTCCACCGCCATAACAAAGCCTTATAGTCATTATGCTAAGTCAACGGGCCTTAGAAGCCTTTCGAGAGGTCATGCGGTTCGGCACTATGTCGGGCGCTGCAGAAGAGTTGCGCGTGTCACAGCCTGCAGTTAGTCGATTGATCCGCGAACTGGAAACCCGCCTGGGAATGCGGTTGTTTTCACGCCATGGTGGGCGCATCATTGCCACTTCCGAGGCCCATGAACTATGGACCGAAGTCGAACGCAATTTGATTGGCATGAAGCAGATTGAGCGGGCCGCAGAGCAGATAAAGGGTGGGCAGCGGGCAACTTTGACGATCGCCGCCGCCCCGGCCTTTGCCTTGACGGTGCTGCCTGATGCGGTTGCCGAGTTGCAAACGCAATACCCCCAACTGAACGCCAAATTTCTGTCAATGACGACCTTGCCAGTGTTCCGGCAGGTCGCGTTGCGGCAATGCCAAATTGGGTTTGGCATGTTGTCTCACCACAAATTCGAAACTGACACCGTTCATACCGGGGCATTGCCCTACCGGTTCATTTGCCAAGAAACCCATCCTTTGACTGATAAGAATTATGTCACCGTTCAGGACCTGGCAGGCGAGGATTTTATCGGTTTTGATGATTCCACCATGACGGGGCGCAATCAGGATCGGCTGTTCTCAAAAATGTCGCGCCCGCCGGTGGTCAGGTTCCGAAGCTATCTTTCACATATTGTATCGGCGTTGGTGCTGCGCGGGCTTGGGGTCGGGGTCGTTGATCCATTCACTGCCGAAACCCATGAAAAAATGGGCGGCATTTCCCGGCCATTCCTGTCCACCGACCGGTTCGAATACGTGGTCATCAAAGCCATCGGCGATAAGCTAACGGCTGAATCCGAAATCCTGGTGCAAATGTTCATTGAGCTAACTGACCGGTACCAAACCTAGTAATCTGCGCCACAGAATGGCTCTGCCGCAATTTTTTGTCATGCCTCTGGATTTCAATGAGAGAGGGGCTGGCCTTTAAAGCAACGAGGATACGTGGACAAAACAGATCGACTTCGTTGTAAACGCCGCCCCAAATTTGAGGCGGCGAAATTGCGCAGCGGGATCAGTGAGAACCGCCGCGCTCGGCGTTGATTCGGGGCGTCCAAGTTTGGTCATTTTATTAAGAACGCTGATGCTGATTCTGACTTCCGTCTTCTGGTTTTCCAAGTTACGCGCTTTGAGTTTTTCTCCGATCACGCCCTTGCAGCGACCGATCCCTTGCCCGGCAGTTGATTGTTTGTAATCAACGAAAGGGTGTGCCACGATCCGGCTGCGCTGATTGTAGCCGCTGCCGAACTGCCAGGCTATGTTTGAGCACAAGCGCCACATAGACGTGTTGCAACAGGTCGGCGTCAGTTTTGATCGGGCGGTTCTGTCGGGGGGCGGGGCGCGAAGTCAACATTTGCCGCAAATGTTTGCCGATTGTCTGGGCGTCCCGATCACCGTGGCAGAGGCGCGCGAAATCGGTGCGCTCGGGGCTGCTTTTGGTGCGGGCGTCGGTGTCGGAATATTTGCCAATTACGAGGCCGGGATCGTCGCCATGACCCGGCCCAGCGGCGCGTATCTGCCGGACCCGGTTCGGAAAAACTTCTACGACATCCGCTACGGCGCATGGCTTGACCTTGCCGACCGGATTCTGGAGCAGCCTGACATGACGCGAGCCGAGACTTTAGACGGGCCATACGACTATATTATCGTGGGTGCTGGAACGGCGGGCTGCGTGTTGGTCAACCGTCTGAGCGAGAGCCCAAAAACCCGCGTGCTTCTGCTCGAAGCCGGGGGTATAGACAATTATCACTGGATCAAAATCCCGGTTGGGTATCTGTATTGCATTGGCAATCCGCGCACCGATTGGATGATGAAAACCGCGCCTGAACCGGGGTTGAACGGGCGCTCGTTGGTCTATCCGCGCGGCAAGGTTCTGGGCGGCTGCACCTCGGTGAACGGTATGATCTATATGCGCGTGCAGGCGGCCGACTACGATCATTGGCGCCAATTTGGAAATACCGGTTGGGGTTGGGACGACGTGCTGCGGTATTTCCTTTAATCCGAAGATCACCACGCCGGAAACCATCCTGCACGGAGCGTGCGGCGAATGGAAAGTCACAAACAGCGTCTGAGTTGGGATATTTTGCTGCTGTTCAGGACGGGGTCAAATAATTTGGCATTTAGGCGACCCATTGCACCCGTTCCCGGCAATAACGGTTTCGGTTTGCAACCTGCGGCCAGACAGTGTTGGCAGCTGTCATGCGGTGACATCCGACAACTCTCAACAGCCCGACAAAGCGCTGAACTTCCTGTCAACTGACAGAGACAAACAGGTTGCGGTAAAATCTATCAAGCAGGCGCGCGGATCAAAGAACTCGCATCCGAACCAAATGGTTTCCAATAATTTAAATCTTGATCTGGCTGCACACATTTGACACACGCTCTTTAACATCCCACTAAGAACGGCTGGTCCAGTCGCCTTTTTTATTTGAGCGTCCCGTTGGAGCACACCCATGACCATCACCCATCTTGTTACCCATTCTGGCGGTTTTCATGCCGATGAGCTGTTGTCCTCGGTCGTGCTCACGCGCCTGTTCCCGCAGGCGGCGTTGCTACGTAGTCGGGACCGCCAGTGGGTCACACCGGCAGCGGATAAGATCATCTACGATGTCGGGGGCACATATGATGGCGAGGCGCAGATTTTTGATCACCACCAACGCCCCGGCCCGCTGCGCGCCGATGGCCAGCCGTTCAGTTCCTTTGGTCTGATCTGGGCGCATTATGGGCGGGCGTATCTGGCGGCGATGGACGTGCCTGTGGATGACGTTGAGGCCATTCACAGCAAGTTTGACACCAAATTTGTGCTGCCGATTGACCTGCTGGACAACGGAGCCATAGAGCCGTCTGTCGCGGGGCCCTTGTCGATCCTGACGCTGCCCGCACTTTTGGGAAGCTTAAAGCCGGTATTTGACGATATTTTGCCAACGGCATACGACGATGCATTCCGAGCTGCCTTGCCCATTGCACGAATTTTTGTCGAGGCCAAAATTCGCAATCTCGCGGCGAAATCTCGGGCACAGGGCATCGTGATTGATGCAATCACCAAAGCGGGTACATCGCCGATACTCGAGCTTCCTATGGGCATGCCTTATCGTTCTGCGCTTGATCAATCGGAGGCCGACCACATCCTGTTTGTGGTGCATTCACGTGGTGATGATTGGGCATTGAACGGCATCAAGCTGTCAAATGATACCTTCGATCAACGCGCCGATCTACCAGCCGCCTGGGCTGGCCTGACGGATACTGCGCTCGAAGAGGCAAGCGGCGTTAAAGGCGCCAAATTTTGCCACAACGCGCGTTTTATTGCGGTTGCGAACACACGTGAGGCGATCCTTGAAATGGCTGAAATCGCGGTGACAGAAGCTCAATAATGGGTGAGTTTTGCTGAAAATTCCTACTCGATTTGGGGTGGTCTCGCTGAACCAATTTCCCTGTAGGGGGGAATGATGATGTTGAAGCCTGTCAGCTAACGTAGGTAAAAACCCAAGGCAATCGCATATAACCTATGATCCGCCTAACTGTTTGAGAAGGCTCAAAAGAGATGCCTCATCCCACCCCGCTCGCGTCAGTTTGATTGAGAGCGAACCCTTGGATGTGTCGCGCCGGGCAACGTCGAGGGCACGGTGGCGCAGGATGGCGATGTTGGCAGGACCATTGTCCTTTCGGTTGTCTGCGGCCTCTTCCCTAAAGGAAATTCACCGCCATGGAAATGGATAACATTGTTGATTTTGCCAGTCGAGACGGAGTTTCAGACGCCTTGACGGATTTGCTGTGAACAGGAGCGCAGCAACTGATAGCCTCAGCTTTTGAAGCTGAGCTTGAAGGTTTTGTCGGACAATTTGCGGACACACGCACGGCAGCGGATCATGCGGCAGTCGTTCGCAACGGCAATCACTCATCGCGCCCCGTTCAAACGGGCATTGGCCCGGTGAATGTGCGGATTCCTAAGGTGCGATCCAAAGACGGCAAGCCAGTGACGTTCCGCTCGGCTCTGGTGCATGACCCCAGAGCCTCAAACACCAGACTCGACAATAACTCCTTGTCTGCTGAGGCCTTGCTGAAACAGGACCGCGCGTCGGACAGCAACGAATCCTGATTGGCCTTCAGACATTCTTTGTTGCACAAATCAGGTGAAGTACGTTCTTGCCCTTTCCCCAGACGTACTTAGCCTACCGGCTCAGTGACGGGTATTCACCCTGACATAGGCGGTCTGGCCGTTAATCGACACGGCGGTTGGTTCGCCCCGACATCAATGCAGCCCAGGGGCAGCGGGGTGGGCGGATCAGTAATGTCAATAAACCCAACGGCCCCCCAAAGAGCTATCTGAATAGGCCAGTATCATATCATCACTTGAAACACTGATGATCTCTGTGGAGGATTCCAGCATCGGTTCAGGATTGTTGGGGCGGTTGCAAAGTGGCTAATAGGGTTAAAGTTCATGTCAGCCACCGCAGCGCTTGCCATAAGGGCAATACCAGAGGTCAGGCAGATTAGTTTTGCAGACATATTATGAATCTGTTTGATGAATGTGCCTTGAAAGGCTGTGTTAACTGCAAAGACTATTGTTGTGGGGCGTTGGTGACACGGGTCAAAGGCAGAAAGGGCTATGCACCTCATCTTAATGGACCTGAAGTAGATCTTGCACTACCAGTTAGTGCGGCCCCACCTGAGATGTCGGCTAAATTCGGTCGGCCGCGGGTAATGCCGTCGCGTTCGGCGAACTTAGGCTGAGGGTCTGACGATGTCAGGAGACGACAGTGATACCTTGGATCAAAAGAATTGCCATCCTTATGGCTGGCTTGTTTGTGCTGGCATTGTTTGCTGTTTGGCTGCTGTTGTCCTCGTCTATTCTGGCCGAAACACGCGGCGCCATGACGGCGCGGCTTTTGACCCAAAAGCTGGGTCAAAGCGTTGAGATCATCGGTGGCGTGCGTATTGATCTTGGCCAAACGTTACATGTGGTGACCAATGGTCTGGTGTTGCCCAGCAAAAACATGACCGATGTTCGTCTGGCCGAGATTGAACAGCTGGAATTTGATGTGGCATTGGTCGATTTGTTAAAGGGTCGGATCAATCTGAGTGATCTTCGTGCGGATGGTGCCAAAGTCAAACTTGTCGTCGACAAGGATGGAACGACGTCTTGGTCAAGCGTTGCACATGACGTCACTGCCAAACAATCTTCGCTTGGCACAAAAGGCAACGGCGGCAATGTGGTGGGCTTTTTGGCAGGTCACAGTATCCAGTTTTCAGATTCAGGCCTAGCCTATCAGGATGCGCGAAACGGTCTGGACCTTGATCTGCTTATGGCGTCGTTTGAGCTAAGCAAAGAGGACCTTTCTGCACCGGTGATTTTGGCGGGGGCCGGTACGTTGAACGGGGAAAACCTGACCCTAAAAGGGAATTTTCCACAAAAACAGCCGTTTAAAGTTATGGTAGATTTTAGTCAGATCAGTCTAACGCTGGACGGAACGCCGGAAGCCGCTGGCTATGATGCGGGGTATGCCATCGCTGTGTCGCTGGAGATTGCGGAACTTGCCCAGCTTTTGGATGTGGTCAAGCTTGAAAAATCTCTGACAGGGACCGGCCATGTTAAGGCGGTATTCAAACATTCCGAGGGCATCGCAAAGGTCAGCGATCTGGATGTCCTAGTCACGTTGGATGGTGGACAGAGCCTGAAACTGACGGGTGAATTGGGCAAAATAGGTGACCCGACTGATATGACTCTGGATACCAGTATTCGGCTGTACCCCAAGGACAAAGAGCCCGCGCCGGTCAAAGAGATGCAGAAACTGAAGCTGATAGCTGTCGACATGCAAATCGCCGCTCAAACAGATGGGCCGCCGCTTCGACGGATGGTGATCCAGACCAACGGCTTTGTTTTAGATACACATGGCGTTGGGCCGCCACCGATTTCATTTTCGGAAATTTCACGCACCCCGCAAGGGTTGTTGAGTGTCGGAAAGGTGGTTTTGCGGCTCGGCCCGCCCGAGGCGAATTTCCTGGTTTTTGAGGGGGCTGTCACGGATGCGCTCAAGCTGGAAGGCATCGATATAAACGGCAAAATGGCGGTGCCAGTGGCAAGCCTGATCGCGCCTTCGTTGTTTCAGGCCTCAGACGTGCTGGGGGATGTTACCGGCGGTTTTCGTTTGGTTGGCAATTCCGAAGAACTGGCTCTGTCAGACCTAAAGGCGAGCGCTCTTGATACGGATCTGTGGACGTTGAATGTCAGCGGCTCAATTAAGAATGTGCTTAGATTCAACGAAGTCGCATTGGACATCGCAGTTGATGTTCCGTCTGGCGCAAAGGTACTGAGTGCCCTGAAACTAGAGCCGATCAAAACCGGGCGGGTGAAGCTGACGACTAATCTGTCAAGCGAGGGAACCAACTGGAAATCCAATTCTAAGATTACCGTTGCAGAGTCTCAGGTTCATCTAAAATTGGATCTTAATCTTAGCGTGGAAAATCCGATTGTTCAGGGACAGATTGAAAGTGATCTGATCAAGGTTGGTCAAGTTCGCGACATATTTGCAGCGGCGCTGCAGCTGGATGAACTTAGCAAGCTGGATAAAACGGCGGCCAAAGACGACAAATCTCCCGCTCCCGAACCCGCTCCCGAACCCGCGAGCGAGAGCAGTAGTAAAACTGATCCACCAGAACAGCCCGCCTCAGGAAATACGGACAAGGATGCGATCGCCGATAATAGAGATCCCGAGGCGTCCGGGCCATTTCGCGAAGTGACATTGGTGCCTATTGGGCGGGCCATTCTTTTGTCGGGCATGAATTTGAATGTCACAATAGACCTTCGCAAAATCGAAGGCGAAGGCGACACCAGCAGTCTGAAAACCGAATTAGTGATGAAAGACGGCAAGGCGCAATTTGGGCCAGCAAAGCTGGAATATGACGGGGCGCATTTTAATGTTAGCGGCTCTTTGGACCTGAACGAAGACCCTAGCAATCTGAAACTATCTGGATCTACTGGCGGCTGGAATTTTGGCAAAATCATGCAGGATCTGAGATTCAAAAAGAGGGCGAGCGGTGTTATGAGCGCCGATTTCGATATTGCTGGCAGCCATGCCTCGTTCAAAGAATTTCTTGCCACTATGGGCGGTGCTGCCACGGTTTCGATGAGAAACGGCAGCATTGATTCACAGCTTTTGAATGTGGCGGGGCTGGGTGTTGTTCCTTGGCTGTTCTCAAAGAAAAAGGGACCTGCAGTGACAATTGCATGTATCCGCGCGCCGCTTTATATTTCAAAGGGCCGGATTTCCACGAAAAAGACGGTGATAGAAACCGATCAGGTGCAAATTGTGGTGACCGGTGATGTGAATCTACGGAACAAGACACTGGATATCGAAGGGCAGCCGCGCCGGATTGGCAAGCCGCTTTCACGCAGCCCTTGGCCCTTTTCTGTGGCTGGGCCGATTGCCAAACCAAAGATCAAAGTCAAAGACGGGGCACGTCGTGAGCGGCGTCAGGATGGGGCATCAACCATGCCCAAAGACCGTAAACTATGTGTTCCAGATATTCTTCAGCTGAAATAACTGGCGTCAAAGAAATGAGAGACCAAGGTTTGTGAACATGTCTGATCGCTAGCGCTTGGCGTCATGTTCCGACGTGAACTTCTCTGTCTTCTTTCACCACTTCCATGACAGCAAATGAGTTTGTCTGGCGGATACCTGGCAATTTACTGATGTGCTCTCCTAAAATCTCACGGTAGTGGGCGATATCCCGGGTGCGCACGACCAAAACATAATCAAATGATCCTGCGATCATCAGGCAGGACTCGACTTCCGGAATAGCCAGGATTGCCGTATTGAAATCCTCAAGGTGGTTATCGGACGTTGCCGCCAGTGAAATCTGCTCCACAGTCAAATGACTAAGGCCAAGCAAAATTGGGTCAACAACCGCTTTGTATTTCTTAATCAGCCCGGATTTTTCAAACGCCATACGCGCTCTGAGCACGGCGTATGGCTTTGTTGCGCAAATCAATTTGTGGGATTCATGTAATGAATCCAGTGTGGTAGCTGGTATGTATGAGCAAAGCCATATCGCCGAGCTACAAGACCAAGAACTGGCCTGCCTAGAACGCGGCGCTGAAGAAGCGCGGCTCTCTTACAATCCACTGCCGACAGGTGATGTTTACATCACAGTAAGGTGGTTCGATCCTGACATGATCTGGGCGGCAAAACCGTCCGGCAAACGAGGACGACAGCAAACCTATAGCGATTGTGCAATCCAGACCTGGCTGACCGTTGCCCGGCAGGTCATTGTGTAACAATGACTGAGAGGGGATGAAGGTTCTGTTCGGGATGGCGCTGCGACAGACAACCGGGTTCGTGGAAAGCTTGCTGCGATTGATCGATCTGGACTGGGCGGTGCCGGATTTCAGCACCCTATGCCGACCACTGCCTGACAGTGCATGTTTACATGCACGAGAGGGGACAAAAGGCTCTGCTCGTCAATATCCCGTATCGCGGTTCACAAGGCCCGCTGCACCTCCTGATCCCCTCTCGGGCATTGGACAGCACAGGCATCAAGGTTGAGGGAGAAGGTGCCCTCTTGGCAGATTGCTGCGCAATCGCCTGTCAGGTAATAAGTGGCATCCGCGCAAGCATCCCTCTCATCGAAACTAAGTTTCGCCTGCCCTGCCAGGCAAAGGGCAGGCGATTGTTGACATTCGCTGAGTATCCGTATTGGTCAAGCCCGTGTTTCAGTCCATTTCCGATCATCTCTTAGCAACGCATTCGCCATCACCACGAGCTTTCGCATGACGGCAGTAATCGCC
>JBLHMP010000080.1:0-18611 GCA_047623555.1 Granulosicoccus sp. | reverse complement strand
CACGGAACGGCGTCATACCAGCATCAGGCCAGCTGTTCATATGCGGGCCGTTATCGGTGGAATAAAGCACCAGCGTGTTGTCGGCGATGCCCAATTCGTCAAGCAAATCAAGGAACAGGCCGATATGCATGTCATGTTCAACCATGCCATCGCCATATTCGTCCTGCCCGGAAATGCCGCGCAATTCAGGCTTGACGTGGGTGCGGAAATGCATCCGGGTGCCGGACCACCAAACGAACCAAGGCTCGCCTGCTTCGGTGGTTTCGCGAATAAACCGCATCGCCGCAGCAGTGGTTTCGTCGTCAATCGTTTCCATGCGCTTTTTGGTCAGCGGGCCAGTATCTTCGATGCGGCCATCGGCATAGGAATGAACAACCCCACGTGGGCCAAAACGTTTCCTGAATTCCGGATTTTTAGGATAATCGTCCAGTTCAGGTTCTTCTTCGGCGTTCAGGTGATAGAGGTTGCCAAAAAACTCATCAAACCCGTGGTTTGAGGGCAGCATTTCATCGCGGTCGCCCAGATGATTTTTGCCAAACTGACCCGTAACATAGCCTTGTGCCTTAAGCAGGCCAGCAATTGTGGGGTCTTCCGCTTTCATACCTTCTGGCGCGCCAGGCATGCCAACTTTGGACAGGCCGGTGCGGAACACCGATTGCCCAGTAATAAATGAGGCCCGGCCGGCGGTGCAGGATTGTTCTGCGTAATAGTCGGTAAAAATCAGTCCTTCATCGGCGATACGGTCGATGTTGGGCGTGTGGTAGCCCATCAACCCCATCGTGTAAGCTGAGATATTGGACTGTCCAATATCGTCTCCCCAGATCACTAGTATATTGGGTTTGTCACTGTGTGTGGCAGCAAAAGCCGTAGCAACGCTTAGCGCTGTGGCCGTGACTGCAACAGACAGATATCGAAACCCATTTACAAAAATGCGCATGGATGGTGTCTCCTCTGTAAATGATCTCTTAAGATTGAATCGTTAAGGTAGTATTCAGATATTTACGACACCAATTCGTATCTGTCACTAGTTGAATGCTTTGGGGAGGAAATTACCCGACTAGGGCCGGATCGCTAAGGCTAATCAGCCAAGGGCTAGTGGTTAACCCTTTGGTTTTCTGATCAGACTGGCCAGTAACGGAGCAATGACAGATGGCAGCAGGCTGCCCAGCGGATCACGGGCCATACGGCGCACACTGTTGCCCATGTCGCGCACTTCATCTACCGCAGATTGAATTTCAACCTCAAGATCACCGATTGCCATATCGCGCAGTTCTTCTACCGGCTGCACATCTTTGGCGGCGGACATCCGCGTGGCGGCGACAACCAGCGCCACAGCCATGCACATGTCGACCAAGGCCACGATAAACGCCGACTTTTGCGGTGTCATGGTGACGCTAAGTTCATAAAACCCGGCAACATTCAGCATGATAATGCCAACCACCGCGATCATCCCGGCAAACACCATCAACCCGGATTGATTGCGCAAAACCGCCATGCGCCGCCGTGCGATGCTTTGTTCGGCCCGCACTATGATCGAGATGTTTCGGCTGATCCGGTTCATGTCCGCCCCTTTGTAAACTTATTTCGACAGTCGACCTGTTACAAATCCGATGCCAAAGGCCGCCACCACCGTCAACAAAGGCTTTTCCCGGGTCAGATCACCCAATTCACCGCTCAGCTGCGCCCACAAAGCGTCAATTTCGGTCTCATCGATGCCATGCGAGGCAAGCAGAGTGCTTAGAAACGATTTTGGATCGGTCTTGTCGTCAGTCTCGGCTTCGATCTTTGGCTGTTCTGTCGCCGCTTTGCGCGCCGATGTGTCATCGCGGCTTGCCATCTGCTGTTTCAGCAAATCCAGTTCGACCATAAGTTGCGCCTTGGTTGCCATCAGGTGGCCTTTTACAAAGATGTTGGTTCGGCCCGAGTTTCAGGGGCAAAGCGGTGTGCTGTCAATCAAAACATTTGTTGCAAATCAATGCGCCTGCGTCCAACCTGTGCCAAATACGCTGTTGCAACCTGCAACGACAAAAGGGGTTTGAATGGCACAACCAGTTTCTTCCGGTGGTGTGAACATGCGCTGGCTCGCGTTGCTGACAGCAACCGTTCTGATAACGATCATCTTTTTCCAAATCATTGCGCCCTTTGTCGTGCCGCTGATATTGGCGGCGATTGCTGCTGCTATGATGAACCCGCTGAACCAATGGCTTTGCAAGGTCCTAAGAGGGCGCAAACATCTGTCCAGTCTACTGACGCTGCTGTTTTTGGCGGTGGTTATTCTGGGGCCGTTGTTTGCACTGATCTATCTGGCCGCTATTCAGGCCGCTGGATTGACCGATACGGTGCGTGATACCGCGCAAAAACTATCGGAATCCCAGCTTGCGGATTTTATGCCCAAATGGATGCCCTATGAAAAAGAGATAGAAGAGCTTTGGCCGAAAATCGTCCAAAAGATCGGTGAGTTCACCCATGCGGCGGCCAATTTCTTTGTGTCGATCCTGCCTGCTGTGACCCGCGGCGCCGCGAATTTGTTCCTGAGCCTGTTCATCTTTATCTATGCGCTGTTCTTCTTTCTGCAAATGGATCCGCCGATCATGGTGCGGGTTCTGGGCTATTCCGGTCTGCACAAATCAATGCAGGAACAGCTTATTGATCGGGTGATCTCGATCAGTCGGGCGACGCTGAAGGGCACGCTTTTGATTGGCCTGATTCAGGGCGCGTTGGGCGGGGTCAGCCTTTGGGCGGTTGGCATAAACGGTGTGGCGTTCTGGTCGGTGGTGATGATGGTACTGTCGGTCATTCCGGGCCTTGGTGCGCCTTCGGTGGTGATTGGGGCGGCGATATATCTGGCAACGCAGGGCGAATTGACGCTGGCCATTGGTCTGGCCGCCTGGGCGGTTGTTGTTGTCGGCACTGTCGACAACGTGCTGCGCCCTATTTTGGTCGGCCGCGACGCCAAATTGCACGATGTTATGATTTTGATAAGCTCGCTGGGCGGGCTGGGTGTGTTTGGGATCACCGGGCTGGTGCTGGGGCCGGTATTGGCGGGTTTGTTCGTATCGATCTGGTCGACATTGGCTGACAATATGGATTTGAGTACCCTTAGCCCGGAAACCGGGGCGGCCACCGGGGGCGATATTCCCGCCAGGGGCGATATTCCCGCCAGGGGCGACGGGCCAAGTGAGTGATCAAAAAAGCAGTAAGTGTCTTTTACCGGGCGGCGGTTCAATTCAGCACCAAAGGCGGCTGGATCATGAGCAGCTATGTCGCCATGTCAGCGATGCTGGCGTTGTTTCCGTTCATCTTGTTTGTGGTTTCTCTGGCCGGGGCAGCGTCGCATCCTTTGGTGGTTGATGACCTTATTGCGTTGATATTCGGCGCCTGGCCCGAAGCAATTGCCGACCCGATCGAGGTTGAAATCCGCGCGGTCATTGCGTCTTCCAGTCAGAACCTAATTACAATTGGCGGCGTGATGGCGATTGTTTTTGCCTCAAACGGCACCAATGCGGTGCGCGAGGCGATGTCGCGGGCCTACCGCGAATCTGACCCGCGCCCGTTTTGGAAACAGCGGCTGATCAGCCTGATCTTTGTTATTGTCGGGGCGGTGGCGGTTTTGGTTTTCATCTCAGTCGGATTGGCGCTGCCAGTCTATCTGGAATATGCCAATGCCGTCACGCCGGACCTGTATAATGCGCTGTTTAAAAATGAGTTCCCGCTGTTGTTGCTGACCGGAGTGCTGGTGTTGGTTGGCGTGACATCCTGCCATTTGTGGCTGCCTTACGGCGCACATCCGTTCCGCAAAATCTGGCCCGGGGTTCTTGTTACCATCGGGTTATGGATCGCGGCGGCAAACGGGTTTTCCATTTATATCACCAAATTCGCCAGCTATTCGGTCACCTATGCCGGGTTGGCCGGGGCGATGGGTACGCTGATCTTTTTGAACCTGATGTCGGCGATCCTGATCTTTGGTGCCGAGTTCAACAATGCACTGGCCGAGGTGTACGAGGCCGATACCGTGAAAGTCATCACATAATTCAGGCATCTATCCGCCGTATCGGTTGCGGTGCAGCAATCAAGTGGATACTGAATTAGGGTGTGAATTCAAACTGCTTTACCCGCCAGTTTGGGGAAATCCCCGAAACAGCCAGAGACAAGGACGCGAAAGTGTCGGTTTTTAAAATGATACAACAGGTGTTTTTGTCACTCGCTGTTTTGGCGTCACCAGCGATCGCTAGCGCGCAAACCTATGTCGGGTCCGAGACATGCACCGGGTGCCACAGCGAGGCCGCGGCCGCATGGCAAGGGTCACACCACCAGTTGGCCTGGACCATGCCGGGGCCGGATACGATTATTGCCGATTTTGATGACACGTCTTTTAGCCACGATGGCAGCACCACCGACTTTAGCCAGTCAGATGGCGAATATCGCATGACAATTACCGAACGCGATGGGTCAACCACAGGTTATCCGGTGCATTCGGTTGTTGGTATTGAGCCGTTGCAGCAATACCTGTTGGAAACGGAATCTGGTCGGCTGCAGAGCAATGACATCGTTTGGGATGCGGAAAAGAAAGAATGGTACACGCTTTATCCGGATCAGGATTTGCCTATTGGTGACGGGCTGCACTGGACAGGCCCCTACAAGACGTGGAATGCCCGCTGTGCGGAATGTCACGCCACCGGGTATCAGCGCAATTTTGGCAAACAAACCCGGAAATATGCTTCTGCTCAGGCCGAAATCGGCGTTGGCTGCGAGGCCTGTCATGGCCCGGCCTCGGCGCATCTGGATTGGGCTGCGGGGCGCACTGTTGCGTCATCACCGGTTGATCTGAATGATTTGGGCCTGACCATCAGCCTGACGCCCGAGGCTGGGGCCGAAAAGGCTGGGGCCGAAACACAAATCCAGCAATGTGCTAGCTGTCATTCGCGCCGCGAAACCATTGGTGACGGCAATCCGATCCCCGGAACTCCGTTTCATGATGCATTTAACCTGTCGGTACTGCGACCCGGATTATACCACAATGATGGGCAGGTGCTGGACGAGGTTTATGTCTATGGATCATTCCTGCAATCGAAAATGTATGCCCAAGGTGTGACCTGCACCAATTGCCACGATCCTCATACTGCCGCGCTCAAGATCGAGGGCAACGGGTTGTGTACACAATGCCATTCAGAGGCGGGAAACCCGGATTTTCCAACCTTGATCGCCGCCAATTACGACAGCCCGTCGCATCATTTCCATATTGAGGGTAGTGCTGGCGCGCAGTGTAAAAATTGCCACATGCCGGAAAATGCCTATATGGGCATTGATCTGCGCAGCGATCACAGTTTCCGCATTCCGCGCCCTGATTTGGGGGCCGAAACCAGTAGTCCGGACACCTGCACAAGTTGCCATGACGATCAGTCCCAGGATTGGGCGGCGGCACGTATCGCGCAGTGGTATCCTGACAGTATTAACCGTGAACGCCATTATGGTCAGACCTTTACCAAAGCCCAGCAATACCCCGAGGCCGCGCGCCCCGATCTGGTTGATCTGGCGGCGGACACAACACAGCCCGGCATCGTGCGCGCGACCGCATTGTATTTGATGCAAGGGCAGGCCGACAGCGAATTGGCCGAAGCCACCAAGGGGCTTTTGTCGGATGCTGACCCACTGTTGCGCCTCGGCGCCGCGCCGATTCAGCGCGGCGCCGAGGTGCAGGACCGTCTGGCCCGGCTTATGCCGTTGATGGCAGATCCGGTGCGCACGGTTCGGCTGGGAGCTGTTAAGGAAATGCTGAGCATCCCGCCCGAGATATTGACGCCAAGCCAGCGGGTTCTTGTCAGCGAGGCGATGGGCGAATGGCGTACGTCGCTGCTGAACAAGCTGGATTTCCCAGAAACACATTTGGTGATGGGCGGTATGGCACTGACAATGCGCAACTTTGAGGCTGCCGCCGGAGCGTTTCACCAAGCGGTCGAAATGGATCCGCAGCGGGTTGAAGCCTGGCGCATTCTGGTGCGTTTGACCAGCGCCATTGACGGGCCAGAGGCCGCACGTCTGGTGTTGCGTCAGGCGATGGCCCGGGTTCCGAATGACCCGGTGCTGAATCAGCTGCAGCTGTCGTTGGGGCGGTAAGACGGGCAGGGCAGTCATTAAATTTGCTAGCATTTTCCCCGCATTGCCTGGCAAATGCCTTATTGGGTGCTAATTTGGTGTTCATCATTGGGGTTTAGAAACTCTATTCCAATGATACGCCGAGACCATGCTCATGATTCCATTCCGCCACGCCCAATTGTTTGAATTGTTGCGCCAACAAAATGTCAGCGATCTGGCGCGGGCCCGATCGCGGGCTCCGGTTGATCTTAGTCGTTCAGAACTGGCTGGCCTACAGGATATTGCTGCCAAATCATGGGCCGCACTGGGGGCATAGAATTCTTTTGTCTCCGGCGGGGATATTTCTGGAAATTGGAAAGGGGCGGGCGCCCGTTTGGATCAGCCGCGAAATCCGGTGGCAATTACAAACTTTTCTGAACTGTCCGAACGTGATGCCGGTGGTTTGATGTTGGCCACTTTGTTGAATTTCTGTTTCAGCAGTTTCTGCAATTCACCTTCGGCGCCCCCAGCCAGTACTTTGGCAACAAATGTGCCGTTCTCTTCCAGCACATCAAAGGCGAAATAGGCCGCAGCCTCGCATAGCGCGATAATACGTATATGGTCGGTTTGTTTGTGGCCCGAGGCCGAAGCCGCCATGTCTGACATTACCACTTCGGCCTTGCCGTTGAGCCAGGTTTTTACTTTCTGATCGGCGTCGTCCTCCATGAAATCGAGCACATGGATTTCTGCGCCCGGCACCGGATCGACCTCTTGCAGATCAATGCCCAAAACGCGGCCCTGTGCCTTGTCACGGCGTTCGCCCAACGCATTCACCCGTTTCACCGCAACCTGCAGCCAGCCGCCCGGCGCACAACCAAGGTCAACAATGCGCGCGCCCGGCACCAGAAAACGGTATTTTTCGTCCAGTTCCAGAATTTTATAGGCGGCGCGCCCGCGATAGCCTTCGCTGAGGGCGCGTTTGACATAGGGGTCGTTCAACTGCCGCTGCAACCATAAGGTTGAGCTTAGTTTGCGGCCTTTGGCGGTTTTAACCTGAATTTTCAGATCGCGCTGACCGCGTCCCGAAATGTTTTTGCCAGTGGGTGTTTTTGCCATCAGTAGGGTCCGTCTTCTAATACGCCATCGGCGCTCATTTGGGCGTATAGCAGGCCTTCGCGCAGACCGCGATCAGCAACCGACAACCTATCTGTTGGCCAACAGCGCATCAAGGCCTGCAAAATGGCAGAGCCCGACATGATCAAAGCCTGCCGATCATTGCCAATACGCGGGTCACGCCGTCGACCGACAGGGCCAAGCGACAGATAGCCGTGAATGACCTTATCAATCTGATCCGATGTCATACGCAGCCCATCGACTTTGGTGCGGTCATAGCGTTTCAGCCCCAGATGACTGGCCGCCACAGTGGTGACGGTGCCAGAGGTGCCAACGATCTGGAACCCTTCGCGCGGTTGTTCGTCTTTGTAGGGGCCGAATTCAACCAGATTCTCTTCGAAAAACCAGCTCATCAGGGCAAACCTTGCGGAATCGTCCTGCACATCGCTGAATTGATCGCGCAAAGTTGCCACGCCCAGCGGAACCGAGATCCAATCCACCACTTTGGCGGCGGGAAACGGGCTCTTGGGGGGGTGAAATCCGGCATGCAACCGCATGATGGCGCGCGGGCGATCCCGGTGCGGCACCGACGAAATATCGATCCAGACCAGCTCGGTTGATCCACCGCCAATATCGACGACCAATAATTGCTCGGTCTTGGTACTGACCAAAGGCGCGCAGGAAATAACCGCCAACCGGGCCTCTTCTTCGGGTTGAATGACATCCAGCATTAGCCCGGTTTCGCGTTTGACCTGCCGGATGAATTCGCTTGCATTGACCGCACGACGACAGGCCGCAGTTGCGATCAGACGCATACGGGTGACTTTGTTTTGCTTAAGCTTTTGCTGGCAAATTCGCAGTGCCTGAATGGTACGCGTCATGGACGAGCGCGACAAACGCCCGGTACGTTCCAGACCCGATCCCAACTGGACGGATTTGGAAAAACTATCAACCACATGAAACCCACTGCCCTTGGGTTGGGCAATCAGCATGCGGCAACTGTTCGTTCCCAAATCCAAAGCGGCATAAAGCGCGCCCGGATCGGGTATGTTTGGCGCGGGGCTTTCGACCGCTTTCGGGAACGCGCCCGCACCTTTGGGACGCCTGGACGCCATAACTTACGCCCTCCGATATCGAGTTAGGATAACGATAAGACGCTGTTGGCATTACCGCAAGGTGCATCGCTAAGGTGAAGTGATACAAGAGGTCGAAATTTCTGATTAAAGTTTTGCGGGTGGCGAGATCCAGGCATACCAAGGTGGGGGGAATTCACTTGGGCGATGGAAAAGTCGCTGCAAACCTGCCAGTAGTCGAAAACCGACCGAATGATTGCTGCAGGGCAGATTAGAACCGGGTCAACAGAGATAAGAGGAATCAGGTTTATGCCAGACGTCACAGTGTTATATTGGCGCGATATTCCGGCGCAGGTTATTGTCGGACGCGGCCGCAAGGGGGCCAAAAAACCGCTGCACGAGCGCTTTGAACAGGCGATTGACCGGGCGGCCATGAAGGGCGACGCCAAAGACACTGACGCCTATCTGGCGGCCTGGCGTAAGGGCGATCCTTATGCGGTTGATGGTGATCCGGCTGAAATCGTTGCTGCCGAGGCGGCGCGGCTTGAGGCTGAATATGACAAGGACCGGATTTTGACCCTGATTAATAATGATGGATGGGCCTGACCTAATCTAAGGCCAGATCTAAGACTAAAGTGGAGGACAATATGGCGCTGCTAAATTTTAGAAAGAACAAATCGGCAGGGGATGCACCTGTTATCCCCGAGGTTGAGGCGTTTTTGAACGGCTACTCGATCGAAATCATGCCACGCACCTCTGCGAAAATCGACGATTTCCGCGAATTGCTGCCCGAGGGCACGCGTGTTTATATCGCCCATATCGAAGGCACACCGATCGAAGAAATGGTCAGTACCGCCAAGCGGGTTGCTGACCAAGGTTATCCGGTGATGCCGCATTTCCCGGCACGGATCATCAAGGACAAGGCGACGCTGGCGGACTGGATTGCCCGCTATCAGGGCGAGGCTGGTGTCGATCAGGCGTTGCTGTTGGCCGGTGGTGTGCCGAAACCTTACGGCGACTACGACAGTTCCATGCAGTTGCTGGAATCTGGTCTGTTTGGTGAGGCCGGGTTTAAGCGTTTGCATGTGGCAGGCCACCCCGAAGGTAACCGTGATATCGACACCGATGGCAGCATGCAGATCGTCGACCAAGCGCTTCTGTGGAAACAGAAATTCTCGGAAACGTCGGATGCTGAAATGGCGTTGGCGACACAGTTTGCCTTTGAATCCGGGCCGATCATTGAATGGGCGAATAACATCAAGGCGGCTGGCATCGACATTCCGATCCACATCGGTATCGCCGGGCCTGCCAAGCTGCAGACGCTGATCAAATTTGCTATTGCTTGCGGCGTCGGCCCATCGCTGAACGTGCTGAAAAAGCGCGCCAAGGATGTGACCAAGCTGCTGTTGCCGTTTACCCCAAACGACGTGATTGCCGAATTGGCCGCCCACAAGGCAGCGAACCCGGAATTCAACGTCACCCACGTACATTTCTTCCCGCTTGGCGGCATCAAAACCAACGCCAAATGGGTCACTGAAAACGGCGGCCAGTCCGGTCGTCCTGTTACTGCTACTTGAAAGGCCGCGCATGACACGCACCATTGTTGAAAGCAAAACCAAAACCGCCATCATCGGTTTTGACCAACCGTTTTGCGTGATTGGCGAACGGATCAATCCCACCGGACGCAAGAAACTCGCGGCTGAACTTGAGGCCGGAGATTTTTCCACGGTCCAGCGCGATGCGTTGGCACAGGTCGCCGCAGGCGCGACGATTTTGGATATTAATGCCGGGGTTGTTTACAACTCCAACCCCAATCCAAATGAAACCGAGCCACCGCTGATGGTCAGTATTCTTAAGATGGTGCAAGAGCTTGTGGACGTTCCTTTATGTATCGACAGCTCGGTTCCTGCCGCACTTGAAGCTGGGTTGGCCGCCTGCGAAGGCCGCCCATTGCTGAATTCGGTGACCGGCGAAGAAGACCGGCTCGACATGATCCTGCCGCTGGTTAAGAAATACAATGTGCCGGTTGTGGCAATCTCAAACGATGACACCGGTATTTCCGAGGATCCGGATGTGCGGTTTGCTGTGGCCAAAAAAATCGTCGAACGGGCGGCTGATTTTGGTATCCCGGCGCATGACATCGTTGTTGATCCGCTGGTCATGCCGATTGGCGCGATGGGTACTGCGGGCTTGCAGGTGTTCACCCTCGTGCGGCGTTTGCGCGAAGAATTGGGCGTCAACACCACCTGTGGCGCTTCTAACATCTCGTTTGGACTGCCAAACCGGCATGGCATCAACAATGCGTTCCTGCCGATGGCGATGGCTGCAGGCATGACCAGTGCGATTATGAACCCGGTGGCCTTGCCAGTGTCACAGGTCAAGATTGCCGAGAAAAAGGCATCACTGGTCGCCGCCGGGATTGTTCTGCCCGAAGATATTGATGACGAAACGTTTGTGACGCTGTTTGGCATGGGAACAATGGAATCCCGCGCCAGCAACGAAATGCAGGCGATTCGGGCGGCGAACTTCCTGACGAATAATGACCCGCATGGAAAAACCTGGATCCTGCACAACAAACCCAAAGCCGCCGAAGGCGAAGGGCGTCGCCGCGCCAGCGGACGCCGTCGCCAGGCCTGATCCGTACGATTTCAAACGCCCCAATTGCATCGGTTGGGGCGTTTTTCGGGCTTTTACTGACCGTGCTGACAAAGCCTAAGTCGATGAAAGACCAGCAATTCCTTCGTTCCATGATCTCATATAGATCAGAGATGTATTTTACTGTCCTGTATGGCTAGGCTGATCTTTTGAACCGAGCGCTGATAGATAGCCGGTGTATTTTCTGCCAGGATATCAGCAAGTGACTTTTCAGATTCCAGCCACAGAATACTGAGCGATGCGACAAGGCTGCGGTTGAGGAAAATGGGATAGGCAATGGCGCCGGTCTCGGGGACGTCATCGACATTGTTGGCCCAGTATTCATTTGCACGCACCCCAAAGCCACATTTGCGCGCTTCTTCTAATGCGGCCTGCAACCGGCCATCTTTTAGCCAGCGTTTTTCTTCGTGCGTGCCCGATATTGTGATCGCACTAAGATGTGCCTCGCGCTGTCCAGGGTCAGAAAACGCAAGAATGGCTCTGCCATGTGCCGAGAAAACCATCGAGGGTCGCACTCCGTATGGTGGTCTAAACGGCGCGTGTGGGCCTCTTGGTCGGGTGGTTTCGATGACTTCGATGACACCCGGCGCGAGCGGGATTAGCAGGTCCGATGGATACTGCAATCCGGCATCGCGCAGCTCGCACATGATCGGTGCAGCGGCTTCGGCAATCGGGTGGGCATATTTACCGGCACGGAATTTTTGCCCAACAACATTTGAAAGCTCGTATTTGGCATCAACCACCGAGCGGCGCACCCAATTGCGATCCTGCATCGTGGCCAGAATACGCAACAACGTGGCGTTGCTTAGCCCGGTTTCAGCACGCAGCGATGACAACGAAGTTCGGCCAGTTTTGGCGAGATGTTCAACAACGGCCATACCCCGGTCAAGCGCACGAATGCGTTTTGTGTCCTCTGCCATGGTCACTCCAGTTCACCTAGTGGACTACTAGGTAGCGCCGCGCGGGCAATTTGTGAATACTCCCGGTTGGGAGGAGAGATCATGAATATTTTGTTTGTCATGTATGACCAGCTTCGGTTCGATTATCTGGGCTGTGCGGGCCATCCGCATCTGAAGACGCCGCATTTTGATCGGGTGGCCAAAATGGGCGTGCGGTTCAGCAATGCCTATGTGCAATCGCCGATCTGCGGCGCCAGCAGAATGTGCTATTATACCGGCCGTTATGCCTCTAGCCATGGCGCCCAATGGAACGGCTTTCCGCTGCGTGTGGGCGAGCAGACCATGGGCGATCATCTGCGCAAATGTGGTATGGGGTGCTGGCTGATCGGGAAAACCCATATGACGGTTGACGCCGAAGGGATGCAGCGCCTTGGCCTGACACCTGACAGCATTATCGGCGCAAGGCAGGCGGAATGTGGTTTTGACGTCTGGCAGCGCGATGATGGGCTTTGGGCGCAGGGGCCTGACGGGTTTTATGACGAAAAACGATCACCCTATAACGAATACCTGAAATCCAAAGGCTATGAGACCGACAACCCCTGGGCCAATTTTGCCAATGCCGGAATCAAGGACGACAACAAGGCATCGGGCTGGATGTTTGAAAACGCCGACCTGCCGGCCAATATCCGCGAAGAAGACAGCGAAACGCCATGGCTCACATCCGAAACCATTAAATTCATTGACCAGGCCAAGGGGCCGTGGTGCGCGCATGTCAGCTATATCAAACCACATTGGCCCTATATCGTGCCAGCGCCGTATCACGATATGTACGGGCCGGAACACGTATTGCCCGCCGTCAGGGATGACTGTGAACGCGACGATCCGCACCCGGTTTATGGCGCCTATATGGGCAATAAAATCGCCAAGGCATTTCAGGATGATGAGGTCAGGGAAAAGGTGATTCCCGCCTATATGGGCCTGATCAAACAATGTGATGATCAGCTTGGCCGCCTGCTTGATCACCTGGAAACAACCGGCCAGTTGGACGATACAATGATCGTGCTAACCTCGGATCATGGCGATTTTCTGGGCGATCACTGGCTGGGGGAAAAGGATCTTTTCCACGATCCGTCGGTAAAAGTTCCGATGATTATTTATGATCCGCGCGCTGCCGCGGACGGGACCCGTGGCACCACCTGTGACGCGCTTGTTGAATCCATTGATCTGGCCCCGACCTTTGTTGAGGTCGCCGGCGGAAAAATCCCTGATCATATTCTGGAAGGGCGCAGCCTGATCCCGTATTTGCATGGCACACCGACCAAGCACCGGGAATTTGTGGTCAGCGAATTTGACTACTCCGCCAGCCCGCAATGCGAAAAGCTGGGGCTTGAGCCCCGCGATGCACGGCTTTTCATGATCTATGATGGTCGGTACAAATTGATGCATGCCGAAGGCGGGTTCCGTCCGATGTTGTTTGATCTGAAAAACGATCCGAACGAATTTTATGACCTCGCCAAAACCGATGGGCATCAGCACGAAATCGACCGGCTTTATAAATTGATGTCGGTATGGCACCGGCGCTTGGCGCAACGGGTGACGAGGTCAGAGGACGATATTCGCGCCATGCGCGGGCTTTCGCTGCGCCGCGGCGTGTTACCGTTCATGAAAGACGGCTCAGAAGTTCCCAAAGACCTGACACAGATCTACCGTGGAAAAGCGCCGCAAAATTATACGCCGCCCGACGGTAGCTCCAACTAGTTTCCAAAACAAGAGACCAACCAATAAGGGAGAATAAAAATGAGACTTTCAAATGTACTAAAAGGGGCCATTGTTGCCCTCGGTATCACCGCAAGCGCCGGTACCGCGCTGGCCGAATGGGCGCCATCGGGGCCGCTAAAGTTGCAGATCGGCTTTGCTGCGGGTGGATCAACCGACACGATGGGGCGCGTCATTGCCCAGGTGATGAAAGAGCAGACCGGTTGGAATATCATCGCCGAGAACAAAACCGGTGGCGGTGGCGTGGCCATGTTCACCGGCATTTCGCAACGGCCAGCCGACGGCATGGTGATCGGTTTAGGCGTCAACATGCCAATCCTGATCAATCTGGTAAAACGCGGCGACACTTTGCCGTTTGATCTGGATAGCTTTGATTATCTGGCCACGATTACCCGCGCACAGCTGGCGATTGTCGCACGATCAGATGCGCCTTTTGACGATATGGCCGGGATGATTGAATACGCCAAGGCCAACGACGGGCTGCCGATTGCCTTTAGCGCGGTGCCGCAGAAATTCCTGCTGGAAGCGGTTGATAAAAAGGCCGGAGCGGGTTTTCGGTTTGTGTCCACAAAGGGCGGCGCCGAAAACATGAAACTCATCCTGGGTGGTCAGGTTCAGGTCGGTTTTTCCTCGGGCGAGCATCTGCAATATCTTGAAACCGGCGACATGAAAATGATCGCCAGCGTCAATGACGCGCGTCACACCTATGCGCCGGATGTCGAAACGGTGATTGAGGCCGGTTATGATGTTTATGTCTCGCCGATGTTCTATTTCGCAACGGGTGCCGGCACCGATCCAGAGGCCAAAGAGGCCCTGAGTGCTGCATTGGCCGAGGCCCTGACCGATGAGAAAGTCCGCGAAGTTGTGCGCAATGCCGCCAGCAGCGACGTGCTTAACCTTGGGCCAGAGGGCACGCGTAAAATGATGACCGACGGTATTGAAAACGTCCGGGTATTGTTCGGTAATTAAACCAACAACGTCTCGCGGGTCATTGGCCCGCGGGATTTACCGCAAAGGGAGGGCCGCCGCGATGACACATCAAACCGACAGGCTAAGCGGCCTGATGGTCACAATCGTGGGCTTGTTGGCCTATTTTCTGGTGATCCCCGTCGCGGTAGAAACCGTCGACTCGGGCTGGTTGTTACCACAATCCATGCCCAACGTTCTTGCATGGGTGTTGATCGTCAGCGGCATCGCCTTGGCGGTCAAACCCACCGACCAAGTTGGCCCGCCCGGGCGACATCTGTTGATGTTCGTGCTCTACCTTGGCCTGCTTATCGGCGCGCTTTATGCCATGTCACTGGTCGGTTTTATCTATATCGCGCCGTTGCTGGCACTATTGCTGATGGGCCTGATTGGCGAGCGTCGTCCGTTTTGGCTTGGCCTTGGCGTCATCGTGATACCAGCCCTCATTTGGGTGGTGGTCGTTTGGCTGCTGGACCGCAACTTACCCTAAGGAAATCGCCGTGGTTGATTTTGCAACAATTCTGGCAGGCTTTGGCGATGCGTTCACGCTCTGGAACCTGCTGTTTGTCATATTTGGCGTTGTCATTGGCCAATTTGTCGGGGCGGTGCCCGGGATTGGCCCGGTTATGGCGATGGCGATTGCCATTCCGTTTACCTTTGGTCTTGATCCGCTGCCCGCA
Source organism: Granulosicoccus sp. (assembly GCA_047623555.1). Taxonomy (GTDB): domain Bacteria; phylum Pseudomonadota; class Alphaproteobacteria; order Rhodobacterales; family Rhodobacteraceae; genus NORP181. The sequence continues at coordinate 3,377 of JBLHMP010000080.1, read as the reverse complement.
ATTGCCTTTTTGATCGGCGTCAACAAAGGTGGGCTGGTTGGCGGTGCGATCCCTGCGGTTTTGATCAACACGCCGGGCACGCCTGATGCGGCGGCAACGGCGTTGGACGGTTATCCGTTGACCCAACAGGGCAAGCCGCTAAAAGCCACCAAAATGGCGCTTTTTTCGTCGATCACTGGCGATACATTTAGCGATCTGGTTCTGATCACCGTGTCCGCACCGTTGGCGATTTTGGCGTTACGCATGGGCCCGGTTGAGGTATTTGCGCTGGTGATGCTGGCGTTTTCGGTGCTTGCCGGGCTGATTGGCACGTCGGTGCCCAAAGGTATCATCGCCGCCGCGCTGGGGTTGATGGTTGCCACTATCGGTGCCGATCCAGAGCATTATACCCCGCGTTTCATATTCGGGGACTACCGGCTTTATGACGGGTTTCCGCTGGTGTCGGTGGCCATCGGCATGTTGGCGATATCGGAAATCCTGCGGCGTCTTTCCACGCGACAGGGCCGTGTGACAGCCGCCGTTCAGATCGTTGATACCGGCAACCCGGATGATTCGCGGGTGTCTTGGGCGGAATACTGGTCATGCCGCTATGTCATGCTGCGCGGCGCGGTGATTGGCACGATCCTGGGGGCGTTGCCGGGCATTGGGTCGACCGCTGCGGCGTTCATGTCCTATGCCGCCACCCGAAGCGCGTCAAAAGACCCTGATAGTTTTGGCAAAGGCAATATTCAGGGCATCGCCGCGGCGGAGTCGGCCAATTCTGCGGTCGTTGGCGCCAATTTGATCCCGCTTTTAACCCTTGGCATTCCCGGCAGCGTTGGCGCCGCCCTGATCATCAGCGCCTTTATGATTCACGGCATCCAACCCGGGCCGTTGTTGTTTCAGGATCAGGGACGGCTGATTTACGGGTTGTTTGGGGCGATGATCATGTCCAACTTTGTGAACCTATGGGTTGGCCAGCTGGGCCTGCGCATGTGGGTCAAGGTGGTGTCCGCACCTGAATCGCTAATATTCGCCTCGGCCTTGCTGTTGTGCATTGTTGGGGTGTCGATGGCCACCGGCGGGCTGTTTGGCGTTGCTGTGATGCTTGGCTTTGCAGTTCTGGGATATCTGATGACCAGCTTTGGCTTTCCCATTGTCATCTTTATCATCGCGTTTTTTCTCGGACCGCGCTTTGAAATCTCAATTTCGCAAAGTCTGGCATTGATGAATGGAGATCTAAGCAGGTTGGTGGATTACCCAATCGCGATTGTGCTTTTGGTATTATCCGCCAGCTGTTTTGTCTGGTTCCTCAAAAAGGCGCAGCGCTAAAGAAATTTTTGCGCGGTATTGGTGCAGGGCCAAGGCGCGCATTCAAATGTCAGCTCTTGCGAAGCTATGGCAGAAACCATCCCAGATCGGGATGTTACCTAACAATTTCAATAATATATGGCGGAGAGACAGACCGCTATCATACAATCCGCATGGGTCCGCACTTATCCAATTAGTGATTTTGAAACAGTATGTTGCAAGTCTTACTTGTCCGTATGGGTATTGCCTTGTCCACCAGAATCCACCAAAAAAGAATGGGTTAAAGTATGGGTTAGGATTTCAGACATGGCACGGACAGAGAAACGGCTTTCTGCGACCGAAGTGAAGAACAAGGTTACGCCGGGCATGTATTGCGACGGCGGCGGGCTATATTTGCAGATCACGCCGACAGGCACGAAATCTTGGCTCTATCGCTATGCGTTCAAGGGGAAGACCCACGACATGGGTTTGGGCGGATTTCCCGCAGTTTCGTTAGCCGACGCCCGAGTTGAACGCGACCAACACCGCGCCGTTCTCAAAATCCAAAAACTTGACCCTATCGAAGTCCGCGACGCTACAGTAATCGAAGCCGAACGCGCAAGTGAAGCGCAGAAGCTTGCGGAAGAACGCCGCATCAGCTTTGCCGATGCTGTTGAAATGTACATGCGAACGCCGGGGTTCGGTAAGTCGAAGAACGGTCGGCTTTGGAATGCAAAGCACAAGGCACAATGGCGCAGCACACTTGACGCCGCTGTTAAGATCATTGGCAACATGAACGCCGTAGAAATTACAAAAGACGACGTGAAGCGGGTTCTTGAACCAATTTGGAAGAAAACGCCAGAAACAGCATCACGTTTAAGGTCGCGGATGGAAGCTGTCTTGGACCTAGACCGCATTTCAGATCAACGTGACAGTTTGAACCCGGCTTCCCGCGAAGCATTGAAAAACTGGCTAAAGTCGCGGAAAACTTCGAAAGGTGGCAAGTTTCCAGCACTTGATTTGAAAGATATGCCCACATGGTTTGCCGAACTGCGGCAACGAGAAGGTATGTCGGCGCGGGCGCTGGAATTTGCTGTTCTTTGTGCCGCACGGTCGGGCGAAGTCATTGGCGCACGTTGGCAAGAAATGGATTTCGAAGAGAAATGCTGGAAAATCCCAGCGGGCAGGATGAAGGGGGGCGAAGAACATTCCGTTCCTTTGTCCGAAGCTGCAATTGAACTGTTGAAGGCATTGCCACAAATGCCCGAAAATGAACTGATTTTTTCGCGCCACGCGGCGGCATATTGTCGAACATGGCCCTGTCTATGCTCATGCGAAAAATGCACGGCAAGGAAGTGAAAGCGGGTCGCAAGGGTTGGGTTGATCCTGCAATGGAAGACCGCCCCGCCGTGCCCCACGGGACTTGCCGTAGCACCTTCCGCGATTGGTGCGGTGCGAACGCCTATGACCGCGACCTTGCGGAATTGGCGCTTTCTCATGCTGTGGGCACGGCTGTCGAACGTTCCTATCGCCGTCACACCTATCTGGAACGTCGCCGCCCCATGATGGAAGCTTGGGCCGCTACATGCCTTGGTGTGCAGCCCGACGGCGTTGTTTTGCTCCTGCGTGCGGGGGTGGTGTGATGGCAAAGCTTCCTTACGGCTTCGACGCCAACCCGATGTATGAAACACGGCAACCCAAGAACGAAGTCGAAGCATGGGAACGGCTAGACGACGTGCAGCTATCGCTTGAAAAGGGCGAAGTGATTGCACCCGAACTTGCCGCATGGCTTGGCGAAGCTATCGAGTATGCAAAGCGCGACCCCGCCGAACTGTTGCGTCGCCTTGGCTTGAAGCGCGGTCGCGGCAAGCCCGCAGCCGACCCCGACGCTTGGCTTGAATATGGCCAAAGAGTTTGCGAACTTGAAGACGAAGGCTTAAGGCCAGAAGCTTCACTTGCAATTGTACTTGCGGAAACAAACGATCTGAACCAGACCGGGTTTACCGGAGAGCGTAAAGCTTGGAAGGTAAGTCATGACAAAAGGAAATTCAGGGAACCGTTTTTCGACAGAAGTGCGGGCGCGCGCAGTACGTTTGGTGCTTGAGAAC
>JBLHMP010000079.1:0-18741 GCA_047623555.1 Granulosicoccus sp. | reverse complement strand
TCGCCCTTGCGTCTCCGCTCCGGCCCGTCTGGCGTCCCTCAGTGCATCTCTGCGCCTCCGGTAGAGGGGTTCTAGGGTTACTGGCACCGACCCGCAAGCGCTTTCTTACAAAAATGTCTCTTTTCTCAAGGTGAAGTGGATGAACTCGGGAAATCGTCATATTTTTAAGGGATTTTTTCCATTTTTTGCCGCCATCTTTATGCGTCTCGGCCGGGAAACCCTGTGCTAATGGCCAATAGTCGCCCTCCAAAGATCCCTTTATAGCCCCTCAACACCACCCAAGGACCGAGTCGCCCACAGATTCTGTCACGCGCCAGCTTATGCGCCCTTTTGAATCGCCAATATGAGGCCAATAACAGGACTGTGTGCCTTACAGCCGGATGCAATCCCGTCGGTAGGCCCCGGGCGTGACATTGGTCCACCGCTTAAAGGCGCGGTGAAAATTCGCCGATGAGGCAAAGCCGATATCCTGCGCGATCGCCTCGATACTCTTTACCCCACGCGACAGGTCGCGAATTGCAATGTCGCGCCGCAGTCCGCCCTTGATCGCCTGAAACGACGTCGCTTCTGCATCAAGGCGGCGGATCAGGGTGCGCGGGGTTAGGTGTAGGGCCTGCGCCGCGTCACCCAGTTGAAACTCTAGACGCTCAGACAGCAGCAACAGCTCGCGCACCCGAAGCGGCAGGGCGTGTTCGCGAAGGCTGGTGAAAATCCAATCCCGCGGGGCCCGGTTCAGAAAATCCTGCATCTCGGCCTCGCTGCGCGACACAGGCAGGCCGCCAAGCTGGGCGTCGAACGTGATCGAGGACTCGGGTTGGCCAAAGCGGATCGTTGCAGGGAACAGAATGGGGTAGTCTGCGGCAAAATCCGGGCGTTCAAATACAAAGCTGACATCCCGCAACGGCAATTCGCGCCCGGTCAGCCACGACGCGATCCCATGCGCCAGTTTCAACAGTAACATGTGACCAAACCGTTGCGCCTTCTCTTTACCTTTGGGGTACAGCACAACCCGCAGCCCATCCCCCCTGTTTTCCAGCACCATAGTATAGTCGTCCAACACCAGCGTCCAAAATGACGAAAACCGAAACAACGCCGCTGAAAGAGACGAGGCGCCGCGCACTGAGGCACACAGATGTTTGAGAGCCCCTGACCGGATCGGCCGGTTCCACAATCCCATCATCTCGTCGCCAGTTTCAACCGCAACCAGCTGATACAGCCGCACGATCTGGTCATGGGTCACGCGGGCATGCGGCTGGACCGCATTGCTCAGCCCGATCTGATCAAGAAACCCCAGCAGTTGTTGCGGCGGGCAATGGTTACGCAGGACCGACAACCAATCCTCAAGAAAGGCGCGTGAAACAGTGGGCAGAATTGGGTTAGGATGCGCTGGGATCATAATATTGATTCTGTCGCAAGTTTTGTCACTTTATGCAAGTTTGGCGTCTGTTACAGAGATAGTCAGGCCCTGATCGGTCGTCTATTTGGCACAATTAGCAAATCCTATGAGAGAGGTCAGCCAATGACTTTTGAAGCGCCTATCAAAGACATGCTTTTCAACATCGAGCACCTCTCGGGTTGGGCCGAGGTGAACGCCTTGCCACCCTACGGCGTGATGGACCTGAATGATGTCAGCGCCGTGCTGTCGGAATTGGGCCGGTTCTGTGCCGAGGAAATTGCCCCCCTGAATGCCCCCGGAGACGAGGCCGGATCGCGCTTTGTGGATGGCAAAGTGATTATGCCCCCCGGGTTTGACACGGCCTATGCCCAGTTCGTCGATATGGGCTGGCAAAGCCTGCCACATCCCGAAGAATTCGGCGGCCAGGGCCTGCCCCGCGTCGTCGGCGCCGCCGCCACCGAAATCCTGAACGCCGCCAACATGAGCTTTGCTTTGTGTCCGTTGCTGACCGATGGCGCGATCGAGGCGTTGCTGACAGTTGGGTCGCCCGCATTAAAAAACACCTATCTGGCCAATCTGATTTCCGGCAAATGGACCGGAACGATGAACCTGACCGAGCCACAGGCCGGCAGCGATCTGGCGCTGGTGCGCACACGGGCCGAACGGCAGGATGACACCACCTATACCATCACCGGCACCAAGATTTACATCACTTACGGTGAACATGACATGTCGCAGAACACCATTCATCTGGTGTTGGCGCGCACCGCAGATGCACCTGCAGGCGTCAAAGGCATCAGCCTGTTTCTGGTGCCTAAATTTCTGGTGAACGCCGATGGGTCACTGGGCGCGCGCAATACGGTGCGCTGTCAAAGTATTGAGCATAAGCTAGGGATCAAAGCCAGCCCCACCGCCGTTCTCGAATTTGAGGGTGCAACGGGCATTCTGGTCGGCGAAGAGAACGCCGGTCTCGGCTATATGTTCAAAATGATGAACGCCGCGCGGTATACTGTCGGGCTGCAAGGCGTGGCCGTGGCCGAACGCGCCTACCAACTGGCGCTTGCCTATGCCAAAGAACGTATTCAGGGCCGCCCCGTTGACGGATCATCAAACCAGGCGGTCACCATCATCAACCACCCCGATGTGCGCCGCCTGTTGGCGCGGATGCGTGCGGTGACCGAGGGCGGGCGCGCATTGGCGGCCTTTACCGCAGGCTGGCAAGATCTGGCTTTGCATGGTGAAACGCCCAAAACACGCGCCGAGGCCCAGGCCACCCACGAATTTCTGGTGCCGCTGGTCAAAGGCTTTTGTACCGAGATGAGCGTCGAAACCGCCTCGGCGGGGGTGCAGGTGCATGGCGGTATGGGCTTTATCGAAGAAACCGGTGCGGCACAGCATTATCGCGATGCCCGTATTCTGCCGATCTATGAGGGCACAACCGCCATTCAGGCCAACGACCTGATCGGGCGCAAAACCCTGCGCGATGGCGGCGCGACCGCGCAGCGCCTTGCCGCGATGATCCAACAGACCGAACAGGAATTGCGCCAAGGCTCAGACGTCGCACAATCGATCGCCGCGCGACTGACGCAATCGCGCACGGCATTCCAGGACGTTGTCGATCATCTGCTGACAACCAGCAAACAGGATATTAACGCGGCCTTTGCCGGCGGCGTGCCCTATCTGATGCTGGCCGGAAACCTGATTGCAGGTTGGCAATTGGCGCGCTCCGTATTGGCGGCGGAAAAGGCGCTCGCGACTGGTGACGATCCGGCGTTTATGACCGCCAAAATTGCCACTGCCCGGTTTTATGCAGATCACGTTTTGCCCGAAACGGAACTCCAACGCCTGCGCATCGTCGACGGCGCCGAGAGCCTGCTTGGCACATTATTATAAGCGCTGATTTAGGCGCCCCCCACACACACCCTCCTAAAAGGACTGCATTATGACGCTGAAAATTGACGTTAGCCGCTTTAAAAACCTCGCCCTTGAGGCGCAGGATGATGGCGTCTGGATCGTCACCCTGAACCGACCCACTAAACGCAACGCCCTGGATATCGACACCATTGAAGAATTGGTTGATTTCTTTTCAGTCGCGCCGCGTGCGGGCGTCAGGGCGGTGGTTCTGGCGGGCGCGGGCGATCACTTTTGCGCCGGGCTTGACCTGATCGAACATCACAATGCCGACCGCAGCCCGGCCGATTTCATGCATGTCTGCCTGCGCTGGCACGAAGCGTTCAACAAAATGGAATATGGCGGTGTGCCGATCATCGCCGCCCTGCAAGGTGCGGTCGTTGGCGGTGGTCTGGAACTGGCCAGTTCGGCGCATATCCGGGTGATGGATCAAACCGCCTATTTCGCCCTGCCCGAGGGGCAGCGTGGGTTGTTCACCGGGGGCGGCGCCACCATCCGGGTCACCGATCTGGTCGGCAAATCCCGGATGATCGACATGATGCTGACCGGGCGTGTTTATCAGGGCCAAGAGGCGGTTGATCTGGGCCTGGCGCAATATATCGTCGAAGGGTCCAGTTTTGATCGGGCGCTAGAGCTGGCGCGTCAGGCGGCGCAAAACCTGCCACTGTCGAACTTTGCAATCTGCTCGGCTGTTAGCCACATGCAGAACATGTCGGCGATGGATGCCGCCTATGCGGAATCTGTGGTCGCAGGTGTGGTCAACACCCAGCCCGACGCCCGTGCCCGTCTGGCCGCCTTTGCCGACAAAAGCGCCGCGCGCGTTCGTCGCAACAGCTAAGATGATGGCACCAAGCAGAACGCGCTCTAGCTACGACTGTCCGGCCGCAACACGCCGGACAGATCGGGGCCGCCTGCCGATCTGGGAACCATTGGTGCGCACCCTATCTATATAGGCACCGTCATGCCAACCTTGGTGCGATCCATGACCACACAGGTGCGAAACCGTTTGACGTTGGAATCCGCGAAAAACAGCCGTTGTGTCAGCGCCTCATAGTCTTTCATATTCCTGGCCAGCGCGATCAACGCAAAATCGGCATCCCCGGTGATATAGTAACATTGTTGGATCTGTGGTTCGGCCTTGGTTTTGCGTCGAAAACCATCCAGCTGATGCAGGCTTTCGCGTTCCAATTCGACGAGAATAAGATAAGGTCATGGCAAAGCCGGCCTCTTCTGGATCAACCACCGCCACTTCACCTGAAATGACCCCGCTACGGCGCAAATGTTTGATCCGGCGTTGCACGGTTGCCGCCGATGCCCCGGCCTGTTCGGTGATTTCATCAAGCCGCGTACGGGCGTTTTCCTGCACGAGTCGCAGGATAGTCCGGTCGGTTTCTGTCAGCTCACCCAAGACGTCATCTCTTCACCTATTGCCAAATTCACTGCAAATTTTGGCACACTTTGCACGTCTTTGATGTGCGAACATCAAAACACGGCACTATCTGATGTTAGTACGGCGTTCGCGATCTTTGATCAATATCCCCGTGACGTCGCACAAAAGGCTTTGGGAAAACTGCGCGGGCGATCGTCGGAGGAACACTGATGGGCGTTTTGGCGATTGCAGCCAATGCCGACCCGCTAAGTGACCGGATCAACGCCGGTGACCCGATCCACCTGGGCTTTGCCACTGCTATTCCGTGGGCCTATCCAGGGGACGCGGGCCAGCCGTTGGGCTTTGTCAACGTGCTCACTCTGGTGGTGCTAAAGGAAATGGGCATCACCAATTACGAAACATCCGTCAACGAATGGTCTGGCCTCATTCCGGGCCTGCAGGCCAACCGCTATGACATCATCACCGGCGGCATGTATATTCTGAAAAGCCGCTGCGATAACATCAACTTTTCCAACCCGATCGGGTTATTTGGCGATGCGTTTCTGGTGCCAGCGGGCAATCCAAAAAACATCCACACCTATCAGGACATCATAACCTCGGGCGCCAAACTTGTCACCGGCGCCGGGTTCAACACGGTTGAGGCCGCCAAGAAAGAGGGCGTGCCAGACAGCCAAATGATGCTGGTTGCCGGCGAGGTCGAAATTCTGGCCGCGATGAAGGCCGGACGCGCCGACGCCGCGATCCAAACCTTCTTTGGCGCGATGGAGCATGTAGAAAAGACTGATGGCAAATTTGAAGTCACCGACCCCAGCGATCTGCCGGTCTGGACGCAAAACTGGGTTGGCATCGGCATGCGCAAGGCCGACACCGATTTCCTGGCCGCGTTCAACACAGCGATGGCCAAAGTGATTGGTGGCGAGGCCTGGATGGCCGCAACCGCGCCCTATGGCTACACCAAATACCAACTGCCTGCGGCGGATGCCTCCACCGAATTTGCCTGCTCGCGCTAGGATCAAAAACATCAGGCGGCGCAATTGTGTCGCCTGACACCCCTACCCTGTTTTCCCGGAGCCCTCCCCGTGAGCTACTTTGACTTCATAGCCGAATATCTGCCCAAACTGTTGCAGGGCGCTGTGAATACGGTGCTTGTCATGCTGTGCTCGGCCCTGTTCGCCATCGTGACCTCGGTGATTTTTGGCCTGTTGCGCCTGTCACCCAGCCGTCTGGCGCGGGGGTTAGCAACAATTTATATCGAATTTTTCTGCGGCACCTCTCTGCTGGTTCAACTTTACTGGATCTACTACGTGCTGCCGTTGTTGGGCGTGTCGTTCACCGCCTTCACCTCTGGCGTTCTGGCCTTGGGGCCGAAATTTTCCGCGGCTCGGTGCAATCGGTGCCCAAATCCCAATGGGAGGCGGCGCTGGCGCTCAATATGTCGCCCTGGCAACGCATGCGCCGGATCATCATACCGCAAACCTACCCGGCCTTGCTGCCGCCAGCGGCAAACCTGACAATTGAACTGCTCAAGGCGACTGCGCTTGTGGCGCTGATCACCGTGGTTGATCTGATGTTTGTCGCCAAGCAGATTAATGCAACCAGCTGGATGTCGGCGCAAACCTTTGGCACCGCGCTGTTGGTTTATTACGTGATGGCACGGTTTGTGCTGACCCCCTTTCTGCGCTGGCTCGAAACATTGGCGGCGCGGAAAATGGGCTTGGACCGGAGGAGCTAAACAATGGAATGGCGTTGGGATTTTGCCTTTGAAATACTGCCCCGGATGTTATGGGCAACCGGCAACACGCTGCTGGCGGCCGTGGTTGGTTACAGCATCGCATTGGTGATGGGCTTGGTGTTCCTGCTGCTGCAACAAACCCCGTCGCGCATCGTTAATATCATCATGCGGGAAATCGTCGAATTCATCCGCTCAACCCCGCTGCTGGTCCAGCTGTTCTTTGTCTACTTTGTTGCACCGCAATTTGGCATCGTCCTATCCGCCTGGGTCTCGGCGATGCTGACCATCGGTCTGCATTTCGGCACCTACCTGTCCGAGGTCTATCGCGGCGGTCTTGCCGCCGTACCCAAGGGCCAATTGGAGGCCTGCCGGTCGCTGAACATGACCGCGATGCGCACCTATACACGGGTGATCCTGCCACAGGCGTTGCCGGTGGCGCTGCCCGGTATGGGCAATTACCTGATCGGAATTTTCAAAGATACGCCGATGCTGGCGACTATTGGCGTGGCCGAGCTGATGCATACGGCAAACGCGCTGGGGGCGGAAACCTATCGCTATCTGGAACCTTACACCATGGTCGGGGTCATCTTCCTGATCATCTCGCTGCCAACGGCAGCCGGCTTACGCAAACTTGAGGCCGCCGTGGCGCGGGCTCAGGGGCTCACCAAACGATAAGGCAGGCATTATGACCCCTCAATATCCCCAAACCCTTGGCCCCGACGCCCCGCTTGTCCGATTTATCAACGTCACCAAGAGCTATGGCGCACTGACCGTTCTGGACAAACTGGACCTTGATATCGCGCCCAATGAAATGGTGTCGATCATCGGCCCCTCTGGCTCTGGCAAAACCACGGTTCTGCGGGTGTTGATGACGCTTGAGGCGATCAATGACGGTGTTATTTATCTGGATGGCGCACCGCTAACGCATATGCCCAAAGGCGCCGGGCTTGAGGTCGCAAGCGAGAAATATATGCGCACCCAACGCGGTAAAATCGGCATGGTGTTTCAACAATTCAACCTGTTCCCGCATATGAGCGCACTTGAAAACTGTGTTGAGGCGCCGATAAACGTGCTCGGCATGCCCCGCGACGAAGCCGAGGCCCGCGCCATTGATTTGCTGCGTATGGTCGGTATGGAGGCCAAAAAAGACCAGCACCCATCGCGCCTGTCCGGCGGACAACAACAACGCGTCGCGATTGCCCGCGCACTGGCCATGCGCCCCAAGGTGATGTTGCTGGACGAGGTGAAATCCGCCCTTGATCCCGAGGTGATCAGCGAGGTGTTAAACGTGATCCGGTCGCTGAACGATGAACATAACCTGACTATGCTGATGGTGACGCATCAGATGGGCTTTGCGCGCGAAATCTCGGATCGGGTGTGTTTTTTCTACGACGGTAAAATTGCCGAACAAGGCACGCCAGATCAGTTGTTTGGCGATCCTAAAAACGAACGAACCAAGCAGTTCCTACATGCGGTGCTTGATTCTGGTTAACCCGGAATAGCCCGTTACCCGCCCGTGATTTGTTAAAACCGGGCCCCTCATATGACCAAGAAAGAAAGGCCGTGCCATGACGCCGGGACTCGAAGATAGCATTGTTGATAAGGCCGCTTATGACGGAAATGTGAGCCAGCTGCAAAAGGCTGGTGTTGAATTGCCGCGCATTATGGATCTGGCTGATCCGCCGGCGCGTCTGGCCGATCGGCTGGGCGCTATGACCGACGTTGACCCGGATGGGGCCGATGCCCGCAACCTGTTTCGCGTGCATTGGTATAATGGCAGCGATCGCCGTTCGATGGTAGATGTGCCCGAACATATCGTGCTGCCCGAGGCGCTGACTGGGGTAACGGCTAAGATCGTTGTGGCGCTTGGCAACCGGTTTCCGATGATTGGCACGCATAAGGTTCTGCCTGCCTATGGCTGCCTGATCCCGCGCCTGATGTCGGGCACATTTGATGCCGCCCGCCACCGTGCGGTCTGGCCCTCGACTGGCAATTATTGCCGGGGCGGTGTGGCGATTGCAACGTTGCTGGGCTGTCGATCCGTCGCAGTTCTGCCCGAAGGTATGAGCAAAGAACGCTTTGATTGGCTGGACCGTTGGTTGGCCGATCCAAACGATATTTTCCGCACGCCGGGCACCGAAAGCAACGTAAAAGAGATTTACGACGCCTGCCACACGCTGGCCAAAGACCCGGAAAACCTGATCCTTAATCAGTTCGGCGAATTCGGCAATTACATCATCCACCGCGCCGTTACCGGCCCGGCGATGCAGCGCATTTTGGAGCACGTCAACGCCAGCGGCACCCTGAAACCCCGCGCATTTGTTGCCGCCACCGGATCGGGCGGCACATTGGCGGCGGGCGATCATCTGAAACGGTCGTTGGGCATGCAAGTTGGCGCCATTGAAGCGCTGGAATGCCCGACGCTGCTTTATAACGGCTACGGCGAACATAACATTCAGGGCATCGGCGACAAACATGTGCCGCTGATCCACAACGTCATGGGCACCGATTTTGTCATCGGCGTATCAGATCGCGCCTGTGACGGGCTGAATTTGGTGTTTAACACCGGAGCCGGCCGGGCGTTTTTGTCAAACCACAAAGGACTGACCCAGGAACAAATCGCCAGTTTGGGTGACTTTGGCCTATCGTCGATTGCCAACATTCTGGGCGCGATCAAATACGCCAAATACATGGATTTGGGGGCAGATGACATCGTCATGACCGTCGCCACCGATGGCGCTTCAATGTACCAAACCGAGCTGTTGATTGCCGAGAACAAACTGTTTGACGGTAAATTTTCCGAGGTCGAAGCGGCGGAAACCTTTGGGCGGCATGTGCTGGGCCTTGGCATCGACCACATGACCGAACTGGGCCGGTTTAACCGCGAGCGGGTGTTTAATCTGGGCTATTACACCTGGGTCGAACAACAGGGCGTTTCACTGGCCGATTTTGACCAGCGCCGGGATCAATCGTTCTGGGATAACCTGATGAATCTTGTGCCAGTTTGGGATCAAATGATTGACAGGTTCAATGCCGGTGGCTGATGATTGGCCTAACATCTGAAAGGGCCCTGCATGAGCAAGACACCAACCGATCCGCTGACCAGCAACCATTGGGGCACCTACCGTGTTCAGACCCAAAATGGCCGTATTACCGGCCTGACCGGGTTTGAGGCAGACCCCGATCCGTCGCCCATCGGGAACGGTATCGTTGACGTTTTGGATGGGCCAACCCGGATCAAAACGCCAATGGTCCGCCAAAGCTGGCTGCGCGGCGGGCCCGGTCACGCCACCGATCTGCGCGGTGACGATACCTTTGTTCCGGTAAGCTGGGAAACAGCCGAAACCCTGGTCGCAGCTGAACTTGACCGGGTGCGGTCAACATCTGGCAACTCGGCGATTTATGGCGGATCATACGGCTGGGGCAGCGCCGGGCGGTTCCATCACGCCCAAAGCCAACTGCACCGGTTTCTCAACGGCATCGGCGGCTATACCCGCTCAGTCAACACCTACAGCCACGCCGCAGGCGAGGTGATCCTGCCGCATGTGATTGGTGAATTTGCCACGCTGATGCACAAACAGACCGATTGGCAGTCGATCATCGACAGCGGCGGATTGCTCGTTGGTTTTGGCGGCGTGCCAACCCGTAATGCCCAGGTAAGCGCCGGTGGAACCGCACGCCACCGTACCCGCGAGGCGTTAAAACAGGCGCGCGCGGCGGGTGTCGAATTTGTTAACATTTCGCCCCTGCGTGGTGACATGGACGGTGATTTAGACGCCCATTGGCTGGCCCCTCGTCCCGGATCGGACGTCGCGGTGATGCTGGGGCTGGCGCATACGCTGTTGGTGGAAAACCTGCATGATCGCGACTTTCTTGCGCGCTATACGGTGGGGTTTGGCCCGTTTGCCGACTATCTTATGGGCAAATCTGACGGCATTGAAAAGACAGCCGAGTGGGCCGCGAACCTGTCCGATCTGCCCGCAGATGACATCCGCACGCTGGCCCGGCGCATGGTCAAAACCCGCACGATGATCTCAATCAACTGGGCGCTGACCCGGCAACAATACGGCGAACAACCGTTCTGGGCAGGCACCGTTCTTGCCGCCATGATCGGTCAGATCGGCCTGCCCGGCGGTGGCATTTCCTATGGCTACGGTGCCGCCAATTCGGTTGGGCTGGAAACCCGCGACGTCAAATACCGGGCCTTTCCACAGGGCAAAAACCCAGTTGCAGAATTCATCCCGGTGGCGCGGATCAGTGACATGCTACTGAGCCCCGGCGCGGGTTTTGACTATAATGGCCACACCATCACCTACCCCGATATCAAACTGGTCTATTGGGCCGGCGGTAACCCGTTTCACCACCACCAAGATCTGGCACGGCTGAAACGCGCCTGGCAAAAACCGGACACGGTGATTGTGCACGAATGGTGCTGGAATGCGCTGGCCAAACACGCCGATATCGTGCTGCCCTGCACCACCCCGCTAGAACGTCGCGACCTGATGCTAACCCCGCGTGACCCCTATATTATTGCGATGGATCAGGTAATTACACCCGTCGGCGACGCCCGCAACGACTTTGATATTTTCGCCGGGATCAGCCGCAAGATGGGCACTGAGCAGACCTTTACCCAAGGTTTTGACGCCGAGGACTGGCTGCGCTGGATATACGACCAAAGCCGTCAGTCCGCGTCCGAAACCGGCGTCACCCTGCCACCGCTAGAGGAGCTGCGCGCCACAGGCTGGCACCACGTTGAACCGCCCAAAAAATCCCGCGTATCGCTGGCCAGTTTCCGCCATGATCCAACGGCCAACCCGTTGCACACACCCAGCGGTAAAATCGAGGTTTTCTCGGATACCATCGCCGGATTCGGCTATAATGATTGCCCCGGTCACCCGACGTGGTTGGTGCCCAACGAATGGCTTGGCATGACCGACACCAAACACCCGCTGCATTTGATTTCCAACCAGCCAAAACACAAATTGCACTCACAACTTGATCATGGCGCGGTTAGCCGTGCCGCCAAGATCGACGGGCGCGAACCGGTGCTGATACACCCCAAAAACGCCGCCGCACGCGGCATTTCGGGTGGCGATCTGGTGCGCCTGTTTAATGATCGCGGCGCCTGTCTGGCCATCGCGGTTCTGAGCGATGACATCCGGGTTGATGTGATCCAGCTAAGCACCGGCGCCTGGCTTGACGGCGAAACCCAACCCGACGGCACGCTGCTGTGTCGCCATGGCAACCCAAATGTGCTGACCCGCGACACCGGCACGTCACGTCTGGCACAGGGGCCGACGGCACATAGCTGTCTGGTGGAAGTTGAACGATACAAAGGCGAGCCACCCACGGTTCGCGCCTTTGAACCCCCAAGGATATCTGATGGTTGATTTTACCAATAGCTGACCGCTCTGCACCACGATCTTCACCGCCATCCGGAACTGGGATTTGCCGAAGATTTCGCCCATTTCAGCGCCGCCATTCCCGACTGTTTCCTGCTCATGGGCAACGGCACGGGCGGGCCACATGGTCAGCCGCTGGTATTGCCAAGTTGTTGTCTATCCATGCAACAAAGCTCCGAAAATGCATGGCCAGGCTGGGCAGGGTGAAATGACAAACCCATCCGGGCTCAAAACTTGCAGTTCAGGAGCGCTCAGCGCCGTTTCCTTAGAACGTCCAACGCAGGTTTACTGCGGCCCGGTGGGCTTCAAAACCATTGGCGAAATTCAAGTTGTATTCCGCCCCAAGAGACAGGTTTTCGTCATTCAGCCACTGGACCCCAAGCGAAAGACGCCCCGACACAGGTGTGATGGCCAGATCGCTACCAAAGCTGGTGCCATCGGCTTGTGCATCAGCAAATTGTGCCCAAGTGCTGTAGCTCTCCAGTGACGAGAAACTGACACCAAACAGCCCATAGGTACGCAGCGAATTTCCGGTGCCAAATCTCCGGGTGCGTTCGACTTCCAATGCCGGCGAGAAAACATAAGCGGTTCCGCTACTTGAATCGACCTGCAGATTCAAATTACCGGCCCCCGTTTCAGTATATCCATCGGTGTTGGCATGGATCACATCCAGATCCACCAGGGCTCGCATAAATCCGTTTTGGGATGGAAACGTATACGCGGCACGGATGCGACCAGCTGTGCTGGTGGCGTCATAAGATCCCTGGGCATTGGCAGAATGGCCAACCATCCCTATGGACCGGGTCGTGTCAAAGCTCCCCCGGCTGGCTGCCAGCGCCCCAGACAGGCTGAAGTTGCCCCAGGTTTGAGTCAGACCAACTTCGATATGGGCGGTTTCACCAATGGCAGTGCTGGTTGAACTATCGGTGTTAAAATCGCTGAATTCATAACCAAAAAGCACGCTGACTATAGCACCAGAGTCCAGCATGACACCACCGCCTACATTCATTGAAGTGATGGTGCCGCTGTATCCCATGGCCTCGTCTTTGGCCGTTTGGTCAAAACTTTGACCGCCAAGGTTCAAATTCCAGCAAGTGTTGTGTTCCTGCATGCCTGAACCGTTTGCAAAATCATCACAGCTAAGCAGTTCATCCAGGCGGACCCCGGTTTGTTTGAAATTCATCGCGGCCCCGGCTAATGAGGCCTGTGGCGACAGGGAATTATAGATTTGAGCCAACGCGGCTGAACCTTCCTGTGCCGCGACTTCCAGCGCCGCAAAGGTAGTTTCAAAGCCCAAATCATCGGCATAAAATATGGCTTCCAGATGTTGGGCCAGCTCGGATTGTTGCACGGTTAGGCCAAACGCCCGCTGATCGAAATCTGCATTGCGAACGGTGGCTTCCAGACTTTGAGCGGATTGGTTGAGTTCATAGGAAAAGAGCGTTGAATTGACCCCAGAAAATGCCCCGGCAAGGCTGCCATCTGTGGTCAGCAACCGAACCGATGCGTCGCGTACAATGGTTGAGGCCTCAATATCCAATGTCCCATCCAACGCCACATCGCCGGTCACATGCACTGTATCGGACTGGCCGACGCCAAAATCGCTGGCCAGGATCAACTGGCCGCTGCTGTTTTGCGTCAGGTCGCCTTCAACCCGCAGATCCTGCATGTCGTGATCCCCGGCCAGATCGTGATTCAGGCGTGTGCCGACAACCAGTTGACCATCATTGATGATATCGGCCTGATACATCTGCGCCGTGTTCAGTACACCATTCTTCGAATTGATGATCGATAGGTCTTCTGCCGCCGCCTGAGCAGTCGCCGCTTTGATTTCTGCCGAGTTCTCAACCGCCGATTGGGCCGTAATCGTTGCCCCTCCGACAACGTTTCCTATCAAAGTGCCATCATTCGCGACGACGAGGGTTCGGCTGGCATCGTCAGCAATAAACCGGATGGCATTCCCCCCTTCACCGGCAATGACCTGACCGCCGGTATCAATCTGAACCGTGTTATCGAGACCCCAACCAACCTGAATGGCGGCCCCATCGTAGCCGGTGCCGCCAAAAACATTGCCGGCGCCAGTGATCGCTATATCACTGGCGCCGGGCACCCCCGCTGTAAGCGTCTGCCGTGCCTTGACTTTGCGCAAAAATAGCAACTCCACCGTCACCAGTGGCGCTGACATTACCCTGTACATTGACTGTACCGCCTCGCGCACCCTCGAATGCGCCGGTACTACCTGCAAATGCTCCTGCGTTGGTGCCGCCAAAACCACCGCCTCGTCCAATGGATTGCGCTATGATCCCATAGGCTTGTCGGCCTTGCACAACGATATCACCACCCAAGTTTACGATCACGGCTGCACCGGCACCAGTATCATTTCCACCTGCGCCGTAGAACGTACTATCTGACAATGAAATCGCCCCAGTCACGAAATCACCGGCGATCCCGCCACCGCCGCCAATAGATTGGGCCACAAGACCATGCGCGCGCATGCCAGTCGTACTCAGCGTCCCGGAGGAAAAGGAGACATCGACCTGCGCCCCATCAGACGCCGACGGCGTTGCAGCCGTTCCGGCCCCAAATTGCAGGTTTGTCATGCTGTTAGACCCGCCCCCTGTAACCATGCCGCCACCACCGCCGATGGAATGTGCAAGAATACCAAAGGACAAATCACCCGCGGTGCTGATGGTGCCTGACAGATCCACCGATACCTCAGCGCCGTCAGATGCGCCGCCTTCATGGCGTGCGCCCAATGACAGGTTCAGCGAATGACTACCGTCCTCTTGTGCCGCCAAAGCGTTACCCGCGCCATAAATACCGCCGCCGCCACCAATAGACTGCGCCACGACGCCATGCGCTTCAGCCCCAAGTGTGGCGATGTTCGTTTCACCACTAACGGTGACCACCCCGCCCGCAGAACCATAACTCGTCGCGCCATCAATCCCCAGGCTGATAGTTCCCTCGGCAGAGTTGGAGCCATCACCACCCTGACCACCGCCACCGCCTATCGATTGGGCCAAAACCCCAATCGCGCCATATCCCCGTGTCATAATGAATGACCCATCTGCATCGTTTTCAAGGGTGACAGTGACTGCACCACCCGCGCCCCCGGCTCCGCTTTGCCCACCAATGGAAGCTGTGACAGATGTGGTTGCTTCGCTGCTTTCAATCGTTGCGGTGCCCGCGGAGCCACCGCCGCCGCCAACAGATTGCACCACAATGCCGTCAGCCCAATCGCCTGATGTGTTGATTTGACCGGCAAAAAGCACCTCGGCTGTGGCGCCGTTGCCTCCAACGCCGCCGCTGCCGCCAAGTGTCAAATCAAGGGCATAAGACGTATCTGCATCATCAGAACTTCCATCGCTTTCGCCGCCCATTGACCCGCCAAGACCGCCGCCACCGCCAATGGATTGCACCATAATGGCGTCCGCGTCAGTGCCGGCAGTCTGGATGATGCCCTGCATGACAAGTGAGGTAACCGCCGCGCCGTTTCCGTTGGATCCAGCGCCGCCTGCATTGCCCAGGCCAACAGATACAGATGCCGAAGCCGAGCTAGTTTCACCTTCGCTGTCAGTGCTTTCCCCGGAAACAGACAGACCAAAAGACCCGCCTTGCGACAAGCCGCCGCCGCCTCCAATTGTTTGGGCCACAATACCACGCGCCCCTGTGCCTTCAGTGCTGATCATTGATGTTTCATCGACCAGCACAGTCACGTTTCCACCCTGATTGCCAGTGCCGCCAAGGCCAATGGTGGCCGACAAATTGAAGGCGCTGGTCACATGGCTAATTCCGGCAGATCCAACGCTCGCGTTACCGCCACCGCCACCGATGGACTGGGCCACAAACGCATTGGCGAAATTGCCTGCTGTCTGGATCGTGGTCTGATTTTCAATTCCTACAACAACATCACCGCCTGATCCGCCGCCGCCACCGCTGGCACCAACAGACATGCTGATATCGGCAGAAATCGCATCACTTGTACCAATCACACCCGCCAGCGAGCTGGCGCTGCCCCCCAGCCCACCACCACCGCCGATAGAATGCGCGATGATGCCAAAGGAACCATCGCCCTGAGTGGCGATTTGGCTGCTGTTAAACTGAAGGTCGATCGAGGAGCCACCGCCGCCGTTTCCTCCGGTCCCGCCAATTGCAGCCGATGCTGCCGCGCCAGCAGATACATCTTCGCCCGTGGGCAAAGCAACAGCCAGGGCATTTGCCACCGAAGACCCTCCAACACCGCCGCCGCCGCCAATGGATTGGGCGACAACCCCGTGTGAATCGGTGCTGTCATCATCGCCTGTGATGACTGTGGATGCAACAAACCCCATATCGACAGATCCGCCATGGCCGCCAGCATCCGCCACGCCCGCCACCTAGAACGCCCCCAGAGATCCAACAGACCCGCCAGTGGCATTACCACCTGATCCACCGCCAATACTTTGCAACAACACCGGGTGGGCATTGTCGCCTTCTGTTTCCATGCCCACCCGGTTAGAGGATTCGAGATCTGTGGACATGGCCGCAAGGAAATTGACCGTCGCACCATTATTGCCAGCCGTGCCGCCATCGCCCCCCAGCCCGGTGGCCGGAATGCTAGTGGACAGATCAAAGGCATTGCCCCCATTGCCGCCGCCGCCGATAGATTGCGCCAGAATATCAATGGCTGCCGTGCCACGGGTAGAGACATCCGAATATTGGGTCACTGTGACCGCATTACCCGCAGCCGAGGACCCGCCGCTGCCACCAATGGCGATCAAACCGGGAACCGATTGTGTTGCCCGAGGCATCAGGCACATCCACCGAAGACGGCACTTGGCCCGCATTGCCGCCGCCGCCGCTAATCGACTGGGCGACGATACCAATGGCATAGTTATCTGATGTTGAAATCTCCGATGTGCCGGTAACGGTCACTGTGCCAGCCGCGCCGCCACCGCCTACGTTATTGGCAAACAAAACAAAGCTTTGATATCCGCTGCCTCCACCGCCACCCAGGGATTGGGCCAAAATCCCATGGGCATGGTCGTCGCCCGTGTCGATGCTGCCAACAGAGGTTGATCCGATATCATCCAACCCATGGTTGATCACCACATTACCAGCGGCCCCCCCCCGACCGGCGGCCTCGTTACTGAAATTCACCGCGCCGTTTTTGGGGTGCAGATATCCGCCTTGCCCGCCCTGGCTTTGTGCATATAGCGCATGGGCCTGTACGCCGTCGGTTGAAATGGTCGATTGATCGGTCAGTGTCGCTGTGACCAGCCCCCCGGCACCTCCCTCTGCGGCACTGCTGGTGCTGATGCCATCGCCTCCGGTACCGCCCGCAGAAAACGCACCAACGCCGATCACATAATCACCATCCGATGATACCTGGGCGTTGGTCAGATTTGTTGTAACCTGCCCCCCCGCACCACCTTTTCCGGCGATTTCACCTTATAAGTCGGTGGCTGTATCCGGGCCGCGCCCACCATCACCGCCCTGCGATATCGAAACAACCGCGCCCGAAATTGGCTGAAGGCTGCCATCATCCACCGCATCGCCAAATTCGGTTGAAATGACCGTCGCGTGATCGCAACCCAGATTTGTGGCGATCATACCACCTGATCCACCCAGCCCGCCGTCATCAGAGCCATCCTCCGACAAATAGCCATCGCCGCCCCGGCTGACTGCGGACACCGCACGCACCCCATCGGTGATACTGGGCGTGTCGGCGCTCGATGAATCCTCGTGGGACAGGTTTGCGGCTTGATTGATGGTGCCATCGGTGGTGACCTGAACGGTTCCGCCGTGACCCCCGGCCCCGGTGTTCCGGCCTCCGTCTCCGCCAAGGCTCTCGGCACCTATACCATAAGAAAACCCAGAAATTTCGCCACCAATTCCAAAATTTATATCAGCGGAGTTCGTGACATTGATCGCGCCACCATTACCACCGCGTCCGCCGACCTGATCACCGACCGCCTGGCTGTCTTGTTCACCGCCATCGCCGCCGATTGAACCAGCGTAAATACCCGCCTGCCCGGAATTATTCGACATTTCTACAGTCAGTTGGCCACTATTGGTGACGGTTGTTGTACCCCCCCGCCCCCGTCACCACCTGATCCACCACCAACACCCGTATCGATGTCACCGCCACCCTGTCCACCAACGGATGCAGCCCGGATGACAAACATGGAGCCGTCACGATCCCAAAGACCGCGTTGATTGTCGCCATGTCCCGCTTGGCCATATGTGAATAAATCCATATCCAGATTGCCGGTGGTGTTGATCGTGACCGTTCCCGCAGGTCCGCCGTTGGTGGCAGAATGAAACCCGTCTTCGTCATGACCTCCCCCGGCTCCCACAACAATCGAAAGGACTTCGTTTGTGCTGACGCCTTCGGATGTGATATTTGTATCGTTGTTTAACGTATAGCTGTACCCGGAAGGCGCGTTTGCACCGCTGCTTGCTACGGGGCTGAAGTATTTGATTTGCGCGCCATAGGTGCTGGTGCCCGCCGGAATGGTGCACGAGGCGGCTTGATAGGGTTGCAAGCAGGGATAAAGTGACTCGGCTGTGATCGGGAGAACCTGCAGCATGACCGAAGGGGTCACCAGCGCGGTGGTATTCACCAAAGCCCTCAGAACGGGACCGATTGCGGACAAATTTAGGGAATACACTTTAAACATGATTAAAAATCCAAATACGAGATAGCAAGATACAGATGTACCCACGCCCCAACATCTAGTTGTTGCATAAAACCATCCATGATTGATTTCTAAGTTAAACAATCCCTTAAATATGGCTATCAAGGCTTATCCCCTTTGATCCGGCAGCACAGGATGTAGTGTTACACGGCTTGCCAATCCAAGATGTTCTGGTATTGTTCTACTTATGCCAGCCAGATGGAAAAATGACAGACCGATGTCCCGCCAGG
>JBLHMP010000078.1:0-18762 GCA_047623555.1 Granulosicoccus sp. | reverse complement strand
ACTACAAAACGGTCCTCAAAGACCAAGCGGTTCACGATCCAGCCGCCGCCACTGACCGGCATATATAAGGTGCCAGTCAGTGGCTCCCTTTTCGCATGGAAGCCTGAGAAAAACATAAGACAAGCGATTGGTTTGGTCGTCTGTGTCGCCACCCCACGACAACAGGCCGCTTTCGATTCGTTCGCAGGCATTGGGGTTGCCGGGGCCGATATCCCAAGGTTGGCCCGCTTCGCGCATGATGTTCCAAAGCTGCGTGCCCTTTTTGGCGTCCATCAAGTAGAGCTCGAATCCACCCTGTTTGGACCAGCCTGATCGTGCAATGGCCAATGGGATGCCTTCGATTTCGGTCTCTGCGAACCAGAAATATTTCAGGTCCTTTACCCAATCGCCAAAGACTGACGAAACCACGCCTTCGGCTTTTGGACCCTGAATGGCCATTGGCGACACATCAGGTTCAAAGACCCGAACATTAAGCCCGCGTTCCTGTGCAATCGCTTGCGCCCAAAATACTATGTTGGAATCTGCAATTGATAACCAGTATCGATCATCCGCCAGTTTCAGCAAAATCGGATCGTTGATAATCACACCATCATAGTTACAAAGCGCAACGTATTTGCCTTGCCCGACCACACAGTTCGAAAGATCGCGTGGTGTCAATATTTGCGCCAATCGCCCAGCGTCGGGGCCGCAAAGTTCGACCTGCCGTTCAACCGCTACGTCCCATTGCGAAACGCCGTTTAGCAAACGCCAGTATTTTGCCTCTGGATCACCGTATCCTGTCGGCATCATCATTTGGTTGTAGGGTGAAAAACTGGTTACACCCTCTGCAATTGTTGCATCAAAATACGCCGACCGACGGACGCGCGTGCTAAGGGAAAATTCAAACACCATGACCTCCTGTTTTGTCAGGAGATTTAAGGTTTGAGGCGGATGGAGCTGTCCGAAATGCGACATTCAGGAGGCGTTACAAGACAAGGTGCTGTGCCGCGACCATTGGAGCATTACAAAAGATCTAACCCGACAGGGATGTCTCACCTCTTTGCCCGCTGAGTCTTTGTCATCGGTTCGCCGTACAACAATTGATACATTGGGCGTATAGCGGACACTTTCCACCCGACGTGCATGGGGTAAATGTTTGCCATTATGCGTGACATAGGATGAAACGTTAGACGTTTGTGCAAAGGCACATAGAAGGGTCAAAAATGGTATTTGTTAGAGACGCTGTGCCGGAATATGCGGGCAGTATGAGTATAATCTTAACCGAAATTCTGACCTCATGGGTGAGCAAACGCTCAGGATCTCCTGAGACTGTTGTTAAAAATTATATCCAGAACCCTGATAGGGTTAAGTGCTCTGTTGCTGTGGATGAAAACAATGACATCATCGGTTTCCAGTCCCTTAACATTGCACGTGATGGCAACTCTTTTGACCTGCCGGTTGGCTGGGGGATTATCGGAACCTACGTTAAAATAGATGCTGGCAGGCGCGGCACAGGGCGGGCGCTTTTTGCTGCGTCATTGGGGGCCGCCAAAGTAGCGGGGCTTACCATCATTGATGCAACGATTAGCGAAACCAACGATCTTGGGCTGGCATATTACGATGCAATGGGATTTCGGACCTACCGGACCAAACGTGGTGTCATTTGCAAACAATTGTTGGTTTCGCCTTTGGATAACTAAGGGACTGTTTGGGAATGTCGCGGCAAAACAATGTCATTGTTGCTGGAAACTTCCTCGGAAATCGTTGAAACAGGGCGCGACCCTGAAACTCTCGTCGTGGACCACATGGCTGACATTCAATACGCAGATCATGGCACCCGCCGCCGCGCAACCGGTGGAACGCGCGCGCTGGCCGTGGTGGCCTATATCGTGGCGGCGATGTGTTTGCTGCCGATGCTGGCCGTTGGCCTGGCGGCGATCACTGGTGGTGATACCGAAACCATCACCCATCTGATCGACACGGTGCTGCCGCGTTACACGATGACGACATTGATTTTGATCGTACTGGTGGCGACTGGGACATTCGCAATCGGGGTGGGCGCGGCATGGCTGGTAACGATGACCCGTTTTCCCGGGGTTCGGATGCTTGAAGTCGCGTTGGTGCTGCCGCTGGCGTTTCCGGCCTACGTACTGGCCTATGCCTATACCTTTGTTCTGGATCACCCCGGCATTGTGCAAACCACCCTACGCGATGTGACCGGATGGGGGCCGCGTGACTATTGGTTCCCGGAAATCCGTTCAACCGGTGGTGCGGCGATCATGCTGATCCTTGTGCTGTACCCGTATGTCTATCTGCTGGCCCGGGCCGCGTTTCTGCAACAAAGCGCCGGGGCGTTTCTGGCCGCACGGGTATTGGGCAACAGCGCCTGGTCGGCGTTCTGGAAGGTCAGCCTGCCGATGGCCCGCCCGGCGATTGCGGGTGGCGTGTTGTTAACGGTGATGGAGACCATCGCCGACTTTGGCACAGTGTCCTATTTCGGCGTGCAGACCTTTGCGACTGGTATTTATACCAGCTGGTTTTCGATGGCAGACCGGGCAGCGGCGGCACAGCTCGCGCTATGTTTGCTAGGCTTTGCGTTGTTTCTGGCGGTGATTGAACGCACGCAACGGGGCCGCGCGAAATACCATCAGGCCAGCAAAAGCGATATGTCGATGCCGCCCGCCGACCTGAAAGGCTGGAAGGCGGGGCTGGCGCTGGCGTTATGTTTGACGCCGGTGTTTTTGGGTTTTGCTCTGCCTGCGATGATCCTGTTTGATATGGGGCTGGGATCTGAGCAGGATTTGTTCAGCCGTCGCTATGTCGGGTTTGTGCGCAATTCGGTTACGCTGGCCGGTACGGCGGCGGTGGTGACTGTGATTGCCGCCATTAGTATCGGTTTCTATCAGCGCCTGCGTCCGGGGCGCAAATCTGGCGCTGCGGCCTATGTGGCGCGGCTTGGCTATGCAGTGCCGGGTGGTGTGATCGCGGTGGGTCTGATGGTGCCGTTTGCCACCTTTGATAACGCTCTGGATGCCTGGATGCGCTCGACGTTTGAATATTCCACCGGGTTGCTGGTGACGGGATCAATCTGGCTGCTGGTTGTCGCCTATATGGTGCGGTTTCTGGCCGCCGCCCTAGGCGCCTATGAAGGTGGCCAAAGCACCGTTCACGTCAATATGGATGCCGCTGCCCGTTCGCTTGGCGAAACCCCGATGGGCACGTTGCGCCG
The DNA here is from genome assembly GCA_047623555.1 of Granulosicoccus sp. Lineage (GTDB taxonomy): Bacteria > Pseudomonadota > Alphaproteobacteria > Rhodobacterales > Rhodobacteraceae > NORP181. The sequence continues at coordinate 15,554 of JBLHMP010000078.1, read as the reverse complement.
GGTACATTTGCCGATTCTAACGCCAAGTCTGCTGACGGCCCTGCTCATCGTGTTTGTCGATGTGATGAAGGAGTTGCCCGCAACGCTGATCATGCGGCCGTTTAACTTTGACACGCTTGCAGTACAGGCGCATCGGCTGGCATCCGACGAACGGCTCGAGGGTGCGGCGGTGCCATCGCTGGTGATCGTGGCCGTCGGGCTGTTGCCGGTGATCCTGATCTGTCGTCAGGTCGGGCGACGGCGCTGAACTCCCCGCCGAAGGCCAATTTGGCTACGTCTTTCCATCAAATCAGCACCAACAAATAGCGTGCTCCGCGGCCTTGGCTGGTGGTAAATCGTGCTGCTTTCGACCGTTGATACCGTAAACAATCACCTGCCGTCAGCGCGTGGCTGTTACCGTCGATTTCCACGGTCAACGCGCCGTCCAGCAAAATTAGGTGAATGTCCTGCGTTGGCCGGGATGGCAACTCATCCATGATCGTCGTGTCCCGCGGCAGGTGACATTCCTGTACTTCGCCGACCAGCGATCCGGTGGGGGGCGACACAATGCGCCGGACAAAACCGCTGTTCGGGTCGGCTATTTCGGTTTGTGCATCAAACGGGATCAGCGCGTCAAAGCTGTCTTCAATCATCATCATCAGGCGCGACACGGGCATGGCGTAGGCTGCACACAGCTTGCCCAGTACTGCGGCTGTTGGGCTAACCTTGGCTTGTTCCAATCGGGACAGCGTGGCCCGGCTGATATCGCTTTTGGCGGCAAGCTGATCAAGGGACCAATCGCTTGCGTGGCGCAAGGATTTCAGGCGCGTGGCGAGGCGGGGTGTTAAGGTATCGGGCATGGGCATATCAGTAACATATTCTCATAAAAGAGAAAAGAGCCAGTAATAGTTACGAATCAGGGGTAACAACGTGGCAAGTGCAGCAATTTTGGCCACAAAAGTAAAAGCGTTAGGCATAAAAAAAGGCGCGGGGGGGAGCCCGCGCCTTGGTCGATTGGTTTAGGAATGCGAGATATTTATTCCCACCCAACCTGGTCAAAGATTTTCTGAGCAGCCGGAATATTGTCGGCGACTGCGCTCAGGTCGACATCGTCAGGTTTGAAAAAACCAAGCTCTGCAACCGATGATGACAGGCCAACACCGGGAACCGCCGGGTATTCGTCATTGCCCGCCGAGAAATATTTCTGCGCCTGATCGCTGGCCAGATACTCAAGGAACAAAATGGCGTTTTCTTTGTTCGGGGCATGCGCTGCGACGCCAGCTCCGGACAGGTTCATGTGGGCGCCATTGCCATCCTGATCCGGGAACACCCAACCGACCATGCCGATATCATCGGTGACGCCTTTGATGTTTTTGCGAATGGCGCGGGCAAAGTAATAGGTGTTGGACACCGCAATTTCACACTCGCCTGATACGATACCGCGAATCTGGTCTGTGTCGCCACCTTGGGGCGCGCGCGCCATGTTGTTAACGACGCCCTGCGCCCAGGTTTTGGCGGTTGCCTCGTCCGTATGGGTGATGATCGACGCCAGCAATGTCTGATTATAGGTGTTGGTCGAGGAGCGGATACACACCATGTTTTTGTATTTTGGATCGGCCAGATCGGCATAGGTCTGCGGCACGTCTGTTACGTCGTTCTTGTCGTAAAAGATGATGCGCGAGCGTTGGCTAAAGCCGAACCACTGGTTGTCATCATCCTGCAGATAGGACGGAACTCGCTGCTCCAGAATGGCACTATCAACGGATTGCAGGATGCCCATGTTCTTGGACCGCGCCAGACGCGAGGTATCAACGGTAAGCAACACGTCCGCCGGGCTGTTTGCGCCCTCGGCCTCAATCCGCGCCATCAGTTCGTCGGCTTTGCCTTCGATCCGGTTCACGGTGATGCCGGTGGCGTCTTCAAAGTCGGAATACAGACGCTCGTCTGTGTCGTAGTGGCGCGAGGAATAAAGGTTCACCTCGCCTCCGGCAAAGGCGGATGTGGCCATTGCTGCAATCACAGCGCTGGCAAAATAGGTCGCAGAGGTTTTCATGGCGTATCCTGATTTATGTTCAGTGCCGGGCAGTACCCGACTAAAACAATCAGTTAATTGATTCGCCACAAAGTGCCAAGCATTTCCGACAAATTTTGTCAGAAATAAAATATGTTTCACAATAATGTTAGGTTTTGATCCGTCCACAAACGAAAACCGCGCCCCAAGGGACGCGGTTTCCAGTTCTAGCAATGTCGCGGAACTTAACCCTGACGGGCTTTGAACCGAGGATTGGTTTTGTTGATCACGTAAACGCGGCCTTTGCGACGCACAATTTGGCAATCACGATGCCGGTTCTTGAGCGAGCGGAGCGAGTTTTTGACTTTCATAACAAGTCCTCTTTCCTAATACGGCGCGGGCCAGCGCCTGGTGTTGCGGGTGCCCCGGCGAACCGGAACAGTGAATTCATGGTGGGCACTACAAGGTTCGAACTTGTGACCCCTTCGATGTCAACGAAGTGCTCTACCGCTGAGCTAAGCGCCCATGAATACCGGTTTGAAACCATATGCCCCAATAAAAACGGGGCGCAGGATGCCGCGCCGGTAGCGGGTCTATAAAAGGAGTCGCCATAAGGATCAAGGGCTTTTGGCACAGGTTGTTTTCAGGCTATGTTCCAAACATCAGGGAGAGACGATGTCACAGACCGCATTTAAGCTAAAGTTACCGGATAAACGGCTTTCCAGCGTTGTTTTCGCGTCGCCACATGCCTGTGCGACATATCCGACAACATTTGTGCAACAAAGTATTCTGGACGAACATACCATCCGATCCTCTGAGGATGCGTTTGTAAACGATCTGTTTGCCGCCGCCCCGGACTTTGGTGCCCCTTTGCTGATGGCCGGTGCGCCGCGCGCGTTTGTAGATATGAACCGAAGCCAGGAAGAACTGGACCCTGCGCTGATCGAAGGTGCAAAAGGGCATGCGCACAATCCGCGTGTCGCGTCTGGCCTTGGGGTGATTCCGCGTGTGGTGTCCAATGGGCGGGCAATTTATCGCGGCAAAATATCCATGACCGAGGCGCAGCATCGGATTGAGACCTATTGGCGGCCCTATCATACGGCGTTGCAGGGTCTGCTTGATGAAGCCAAGTCGGAATTTGGCCACGCAATCCTGATTGATTGCCATTCAATGCCACACGAAGCGATGGACGGAATCGCCCGCATTGGCAGCTCTCGCCCTGAAATTGTGCTGGGTGATCGATTCGGAGCAGCGGCCAGTGCCGAAATCGTCGATCGGGTCGAATCAGCATTCGCCTCGGCGGGATTGACGGTTACCCGCAACGCGCCCTTTGCCGGGGCCTATGTCACACAGGCCTATGGCCGCCCCTCACGTCGGCAGCATGCCATTCAGGTCGAGATTGACCGGGCGATTTATATGGATGAAAAGCGCATCGTCCCGAACGAAAACTTTGCAGAGTTCCAGGCGATGTTGCGCAAAATCATTGCCGAGATTGCCAGTATTGACGGGGATTGTCTGGCTCTGGCGGCGGAATAGCCGTGTTTTTCCTGTCGCGTCCTTTTTGGGGCCAATAGATGAGATCGCTTGGTTTTGAGGTCTGGAAATCCGGCGTCGATTCGGGTGCAAGAAAAGGCTGGATTTACCTACTCGGAAACGACTGATCTGGGTGGCTGCCCGTCACGGGTGTTTGCCTACGACATCCAGATTGCGTGAATAGAGTGTTAGATAAACACACTGACATCTTCAAAATAGGTGTGTTTGGGCCGCCATCCGACTGCATCGCAAAGCTTTTGAGCTGACATTTGTTGATCCAATGCTGCGCCAGCCGCCCAACTCTGCAACAACATCTGCGATATCTAGGACAATCAGGCGCTTTGGGCCGCCGAAATGTGACGCAATGGCCTGCGCGACGCGGCCGAATGCGATGCATTGTTGCGCCACAGCGTTGAAATGCCCGGTCAGATCGGGCCGTTCCAGTAACAGGCGATAGGCAACTGCAAGGTCATCGCGGTGGATGACCGGCCAGCGTGTGACGGCGTTGCCGTGCGCCCATTCAAATTCGGCAAGCGGATCAAAGGTCGATGTTTCAATGCCCCAAGAACGGCGGTATCAACCTGGCCCATGTCATCGGTAAACGTTGTTGCGACCTGAATAATACCGTCACAATCGCCCACCATATCGGCCCATTGCGTGGGCTTTCGCAGATCGCCGCGAAACGGGAAGGCGCCCCAGTCGCGCAGCTTTGCGTCCGATTCAGTGGATCGGCTTAGGGCGATAACTTTGTGATCATGGCCAATCAGTTCTTTGGTGACGGCCGTTCCGATGGACCCTGTTGCGCCCAATACAAGCACCTTCATCCTCGCCTCTTGTGTGTTGGCGGGGCCTGAATACGGCCTCAACCTCAACTTGAGGTCAAGGGGGCTATCGCAACGCCCGGCCTTTAACGATCGCTTTTGAGCCGAACTTTTGCCGGATCGCGTCGGTGGCGCGTTCTGCTTCGGATCGTTTGGTGGCGCCCGGGTCCAGCAGGTCACCGGATTTGTCGGCCTCGGCTTCGGGGCACAGATCGGACAATCCGCAGCCCAACAGCCGATAGGGCCCCTGATCGCCGACCTGATTAAACAGGTTGCGGGCAGTGCGATAGACGGTGTCGGCCAATTGCGTTGCATCGCGCAGCGACAGGCGTCGGGTTAATCCTGTGTGATCTGAGCGCTTAAGTTTCAGTGTCACCACACGCCCGGCGAGTTGTTTGGCCTTGGCGCGGTCCGATACTTTTTCCGCCATGCGCCACAGATGCCCGTCCAGAATATCGGGATCGCTGGTGTCTTCAAAAAACGTGGTTTCATTTGAGATGGATTTCATCGGTTCATGCGATGACACCCGCCGACGATCTTGGCCCCGCGCCAGATGCCAAAGACGAACGCCCATTGATCCGAACCGCGCCGTCAATTCGGCCCGGTCCCAACGCAGAAGGTCGGTAAAGGTGCGAATGCCTGCGTTTTCGAGCGAGGTCCGGGTGGCCTGTCCAACACCCCAGATCAGACCGACAGGTTTTTCCGCCAGAAACGCATCAGTTTCGGCCACTCCGATCACCGAATATCCGCGGGGTTTATCAAGATCCGAGGCGACCTTGGCCAGAAATTTGTTATGCGACAGACCGATGGATCCTGACAGGCCTACCTCGTCTTTCATCCGTTTGATTAGTTTCGCCAGCATTACCGCCGGCGGCACACCGTGCAGGCGTTCGGTTCCGGTGAGGTCCAGGAACGCTTCGTCCAGGGACAGGGGTTCGATGGCCGGGGTCAGCTCCTCCATCAGCGCGCGAATGGCGCGCGAGGCTTCGACATAGGCCTGCATCCGGGGCCGGATGATCACCGCATCGGGGCACAGTTTTAGCGCCTGAAACATCGGCATGGCAGACCGCACGCCGCGAATTCTGGCGACATAACAGGCGGTCGACACCACGCCACGTTTGCCGCCGCCGATAATAACAGGTTTGTCCGCCAGTGACGGATCATCGCGTTTTTCGACCGAGGCGTAAAACGCATCACAATCCATATGCGCGATCGTCAGGTCAAACAATTCCGGATGCGCAAGAATACGCGGGCTGCCGCAGGCTGGGCAACGGCGTTCAGTTTCCAGTTGAATCAGACAATCACGGCAGAGGGCAGGCATAGGGGACCGGTACCCGAAGTGACCGGATTTGCCCAGATGTGTGTTTAAGGAATTTCATGGTTTTAACAGAAAGCCCCCCGCTGCTGAGGCGGGGGGAGGTAACGAACCACAGGAAGAAACGGTTCGTTGGGGAGTATAATAAGGCTAGAATCGCTTAAAAAGACGATTTCCGATAGTATGGAATACCCGACCTTTGAAAGTGAACTCTTGGTTGTGCCTTTGCGGGAACACTACCATAGGGGGATTAAAGCGACCGAAGCTCTGCCAAAATGGCCTGCGCTGAACCGTGCGGATCCGGAGATTTCCAGACCGGACGCCCCACAACGATGTGGTCGGCACCATTGGTAATGGCCTCGGCTGGGGTGGCAATACGCTTTTGATCGCCAGCCGCAGCACCTTTGGGTCTGACCCCTGGGGTTACGATCAAGCGCCCGGCAGACTGGGGCAACGCACGGATCAATGCGGCCTCGTGCGGCGAAGCGATGACACCATCAGCGCCTGCCTCAAACGCCTTTGCGGCGCGTTCGATCACCAGATCGGTGATATCGCCGGGCTTTATCAATCCGTCGTCCAGATCGCTGCGATCCAGCGATGTCAGGATCGTCACCGCGAGAATTTTCAGGTCTTTGCCAGCAGCGCCTTCTTTGGCGGCGCGCACCACATGCGGATCACCCTGAACGGTCAGGAAATCCAGATCAAACTGTGCAAGTCCACGCACAGCAGCCTCAATTGTGGCGCTGATATCAAACAGTTTCATGTCCAGGAATATGCGTTTGCCCTGTTCCTGCTTTAGCTCATTGGCCAATGCCAGACCGCCACCGGTCAGCATGCCAAGGCCAATTTTGTAGAAACTGACGGATTCACCTAGCTTTTCAGCAAGGTGCAAACCTTGCACTGCATTTTCAACATCCAGCGCAACAATCAAACGATCATCAGATTTGGCATCAGATTTGGCATCAGACATGGAGCAGGCCTCGCATTTATGGGATCAGGCGTGCCTAGCCCGGGTTGGCGCGGCTGTCTATGCGAAATGCATAGGCGCAGCTGGCAGAACGTCGTCAGCGATTTTTAGCGTGTTTGCACCAGACCGGTATTCCGGCATTCTGCCTAGCTGACGGACCGCGTCACCGACAAAAGCAGCGGCACGTTTGGCCAGGTGCTCGTCCTCGGGCAGGTCCAGCTGGCAATACATCGTGACGATCTGATTTTTCAGGGTCATACATACATTGGCAATATGGCGCGCCGAAACCGGACAGTAACGATATAGGTTTATGGATATATCTGTAACTAGCATTGTGTTCTCCTGTGTGGACATTTTGGACCTGAATTGGTTCGAAATTGCGGCACTCAGGCGGAGAAATTTAGGTGAATTTGTCGGGATAAGTTGGCGCTGATGGTCTTGAAACGCGGGATACATTCCCCAAATAGAATGCAAGGCCCAACACGTTGACGTGCCGCAGAGCGGGCGTTGACACAATAGGGCGCTTTTAGAAGGAGACAGTTATGGACTTGAACAAGTTCACCGAGCGGTCGCGCGGTTTTGTGCAAGCGGCCCAAACGATTGCGATGCGCGAAGGTCACCAGCGGCTGACGCCAGAACATATTCTTAAGGCATTGATGGACGACGATCAGGGGCTTGCGAGCAACCTGATAACCGCCAGTGGCGGCGCGCTGACCCGTGTGGTCGAGGCGGTGGATGCTGCGGTTGGGAAAATCCCGCAGGTTAGTGGTGACACCGGTCAGGTCTATATGGACGGCACAACCGGCAAGGTTCTGGCCGAGGCAGAAAAGCTGGCGACCAAGGCGGGCGACAGTTTTGTTCCGGTTGAACGGGTGCTGATGGCGCTGTGCATGATCAAATCCAAAGCTAAGGACGCGTTGGACGGCGGGGCGGTGAATGCTCAGGCGTTGAACGAGGCGATCAATGATATTCGCAAGGGTCGCACCGCTGACAGTGCCACCGCCGAAGACGGCTATGAGGCGCTAAAGAAATACGCGCATGATCTGACCGAGGCCGCGGCCCAGGGTAAAATCGACCCGATCATTGGGCGCGATGACGAAATCCGCCGCACCATGCAGGTGCTGAGCCGTCGTACCAAGAATAATCCGGTTCTGATCGGCGAACCTGGCGTTGGTAAAACCGCAATCGCCGAAGGTCTGGCGTTGCGCATCATCAACGGTGACGTGCCTGAATCCCTGCGCAACAAGAAACTGTTGTCGCTGGACATGGGCGCGCTGATTGCCGGTGCCAAATACCGCGGTGAATTTGAGGAGCGGCTAAAGTCTGTACTGACCGAAGTGACCGAGGCAGCTGGTGAAATCATCCTGTTTATCGACGAAATGCACACGCTTGTGGGTGCCGGTAAGGGCGAGGGCGCGATGGACGCGGCCAACCTGATCAAACCGGCATTGGCACGCGGTGAATTGCATTGCGTTGGCGCCACCACGCTGGATGAATACCGCAAATACGTCGAAAAAGACGCGGCGTTGGCGCGGCGGTTCCAGACGATTTACGTCAAGGAACCAACGGTCGAGGACACCATTTCGATCCTGCGCGGCATCAAGGAAAAATACGAACTGCACCACGGCGTGCGGATATCTGACAGTGCTTTGGTCGCGGCAGCAACCCTGAGTCATCGCTATATCACCGACAGGTTTTTGCCGGACAAAGCGATTGACCTGATGGACGAGGCCGCCAGCCGTTTGCGTATGGAGGTCGACAGCAAACCCGAAGAGCTGGACGCGCTGGACCGCGAAATCCTGCAAAAACAAATTGAGGCTGCGGCCCTAAGGCTTGAGGATGATACCGCGTCCAAGGACCGGCTGGAAACGCTGGAAAAAGATCTGGGTGATCTGCAGGAACGCAGTGCTGTGATGACTGCGCAATGGCAGTCTGAGCGGGATAAGCTCGCTGGGGCGCGCGATATCAAAGAGCACCTTGAAGCCGCGCGTGCCGAGCTGGAAATTGCCAAACGCGAAGGCAATCTCGCCAAGGCCGGAGAGCTGTCTTATGGCGTCATTCCCGAGCTTGAAAAACAGCTTGGCGATGCTGAAGGTCGTGAAAACAGTGGCAAGATGGTCGAAGAGGCGGTGGGCCCGGCGCAGATCGCCGAGGTGGTTGAGCGTTGGACCGGCATCCCAACGGCGCGGATGCTGGAGGGCGAACGTGATAAACTGTTGCGGATGGAGGATGACCTGCACAAGCGGGTGATCGGCCAGAACACAGCCGTGCGCGCGTTGTCCAATGCCGTGCGTCGTGCGCGGGCTGGGCTGAACGACGAAGGTCGCCCATTGGGGTCGTTCCTGTTTCTTGGGCCAACGGGTGTTGGTAAGACCGAACTGACCAAGGCGGTTGCCGAATTTCTGTTTGACGATGAAAACGCGATGACCCGCGTGGATATGTCAGAATTTATGGAAAAGCATTCGGTTTCGCGTCTGATCGGGGCGCCTCCGGGCTATGTCGGCTATGACGAAGGTGGCGTGTTGACCGAGGCCGTGCGGCGACGTCCGTATCAGGTGATCCTGTTTGACGAGGTCGAAAAGGCGCACCCGGACGTGTTCAACATCTTGCTACAGGTGCTGGATGACGGGGTGCTGACCGATGGGCAAGGGCGGACTGTTGATTTCAAACAGACGCTGATTGTGCTGACATCCAACCTTGGGTCGCAGGCGCTTAGCCATTTGCCCGATGGCGCCGATGCGGTCGATGCGCGGCGCGATGTGATGGATGCGGTGCGGGTACATTTCCGCCCTGAATTCCTGAACCGGTTGGACGAGACGATCATCTTTGACCGCCTGGTGCGCGAAAATATGGATGCCATCGTCGATATTCAGCTGGCCCGGCTCAAGAAACGTCTGGCCTCACGTAAAATCGTGCTGGAACTGGATGATGCAGCTAAGACCTGGCTGGCCGACGAAGGCTATGATCCGGTGTTTGGGGCGCGTCCGTTAAAGCGGGTGATCCAGCGCGCCTTGCAAAACTCGCTGGCTGAAATGCTGCTGGGGGGCGAGGTTCTGGATGGGGATACGATCCCGATTAGCGCCGGGGCTGATGGTCTGATCATTGGTGATCGGATCGCAGCGACAAATCGACCTGCGCCAGATGACGCGGTGCTGCACTAAGGTACGAAAAAAGGCCCGCCAAATAAGGTGGGCCTTTTGTCGTTATGGAAATAACGTTCCAACTTAAACGGGCGTTCCACCCGCTCAGTCAGACAAAAATAAAGTTCTCGTTACCTAACTCAGCAACATTGGTATTCAAAAGCGTCAGCAGTGCGCGGCTCTCTGCATCTAATGTGAGTTCGAGATCAGCACCTACCTAGATAGGCGTGAAATGTGACATATACGTGAAACCGAGGGCCCTGAGATCATGCCGGTCGTTTCGGTTTTCACCTTCTCGGCTGCCCTTGTTGTTTGGCCAGGGAACGCCCGCGTTGCCTAAGGCTTATGCTGAATGTTTTCAGGATGTTGCGGCTGCGATCACTTAGTCGGGGTTTTTTCCATGGCTTCAAGCTGGCTAGAAACCCGGCGCAGCAATTGGACCGCCAGGGCCAGCTCTTGGCTATCAAACCCTTCCGCAATGGTGTTGGCCCAGATGTGCTGACGCTCTGACAGGGAATAGATTGAGGCACGGCCTTGCTGGGTGACCGTAATCAGTTTGGCGCGTTTGTGGGCCGGGTTTTCAGTCAATTCGAGGTGGCCCTCGCCGACCAGAATATTGGCGATGCGCTGCACACTTTGCCGTGCCAAACCCATTTCGCGGGCGATTTGAGACACAGTTTTTGCCTCTTGCAGCACCGATCCTAAAATCTGCCAGCGCGCGGCGGTCAGGTTTGAGGGGGCGGAAATGCGATCCGCCGCCTCAAGGAAATTCCCGTTCAGGCGAAACGTAACCAGCAACAGGCCGGTGATGGCATCACCGCCTTTGGTTCTGTCCTGTGGCATGTTTGGGTCCTATTTACTGTCCAACCCCATGATAAACGTCATAATTTCATCTGCAACCGTTTGTGGCGTGTCCAGATGCGGCCAATGCCCCGGGGTGCTGGTGACCTTATGCGCCATATTGCTGTGCAGATGGTACAGCGCCGCATCGGTATCGTTGGGCGCGGTAATCAGGCTGGCAATGGGGCCAGTATAGCCCGTCAAAGTTGGTTCGGGGTTCCAGTCTGCCAACGCTTTGGCAAGGTCCAGTCGCGCCGCTTTGTGGGTGGTTGCTGCGTCCTGTTGGACCTGCGCAATAATGGTGGGATCTGGGCCTGCGATTGATGCATAATAGCCCTGAATGGCTGACAAAGCGTCCGGGCCCGCAAGGGCCGCAACAAACCCGTCGCGCGTGTCTTGTGACATAACCTGCGGGTCTGTTGCCGGTTCGACAAGGAAGATTCCGGTCAGGTTTGTGGCTTTGGTCGCATATTCCAGAACCGCACCAGCAGCGCCGGAATGCGCGACCACTATATAATCGCGCAAAGCGTAGTGTCGTACAACACTGGCCAGATCGGCGGCGCGGGCGGCATATGTATAAATCCCGTCCTGTGCCTGATCCGATGCGCCGTGGCCGCGTCCGTCATAGGAAATGCTGCGGACCTTTTGGCCCAACAAGACGATGACAGCATCCCATTGCGATGCCCGCGCGCTGTCGCCGTGTACGAAGACAAGGGTTGGTTTGGTGTCAGTCGCGGCGCAATATGTGGCGATTTTCCCGGATGGGCCGTCTATCATCGTAAGTGTCATGGATATGCCTCTTGCATGGATTGTCTGTTTCAGCGGGTCATTATTTGACAGCATGCTGTCGACTATAATTATGACAGCGTGCTGTCAATTGAATGTTGCAGCAGCCACATACCGGCAAAACGGATGAGGCCCGCCAAAACTGACGGGCCTCGTGTCGATGTCGTGATCTGCACGACCGGTTCAAAGTTTTGTCTAATCCTCGGCGATGGCGGATTTCACAATGGCATCCAGTAGGGCCTGAACCTCTTGCATCGCGCCGTCGGGCATGGTGCGATATCCGATGATGGTTGTGTCTGGGGCGTCCGGCATCACCGCAACAAAGATGTCATAGGGGCAAAACCGAATGTTCATCGGGTCGACCTCCATCACTTTGCGCGACAGTCGGGCAGAACAGAAACTGTAGATGTCCGCCTGCAGGAAAATAACAACGTCAGATCCTATATCGCCCCGGGTGCGTTCAAGCATGTCTCCGGCATGGCTGATGTCATCGACCAGCAGTCCCTGATCCAGAATGGCGTTTTCCAACCCGAATATGACATCATCAAAGCTTTGATCGGTTTCATAGGTCACCATATCCTTTGCAGTAGCGGCAAAGCTGGTGCAAATCAGGGTGATGGCCAGGAAAATAGGTCTCATGTGTATCCTTTCAACGTCAAGGCATACGCCTTGCAAAGGGAATGGTTCCTGCGCAGGGTCACCTGTAACGTTAGGCGCGCGCTTAGCGTCATGTCAAACATATCGGAGTATTTGAATGGGTTTTGAAATGAGCGTTTTCGACGCGCTGGCCTTGGTCTTTGTTGTGTTGATGGGGTTGGCGGCTTTGGCGATCATTGTGGTCTTTATCGTCGACCGTAGTCAGACCCATGATGCGATCCGGCGCAATTATCCGGTGATCGGCCGGTTTCGGCATCTGTTCAGCGAATTGGGCGAGTTCTTTCGCCAGTATTTCTTTGCCATGGATCGTGAAGAATTGCCATTCAACCGTGCACAACGCGAATGGGTGAATCGCGCCGCCGAAGGCAAAGGCAACACCATCGCGTTTGGGTCAACGCGAAACCTGAATGTGGTTGGCACGCCGATATTTGTGAACGCGGCCTATCCGCCGCTGGATGACCAATATGCCAAATCTGAACCTATGGTGATCGGGCAGGGCGCGCGCACGCCTTATAATGCACCGTCTTTATACAACATCTCGGCGATGAGCTTTGGCGCATTGTCCCGGCCTGCGATTCAGGCGCTAAGCCGCGGCGCCAAAAAGGCGGGCGTTTGGATGAATACGGGTGAGGGCGGCCTAAGCCCGTTTCACCTTGAAGGCGGCTGTGACGTTGTATTTCAGATTGGCACCGCGAAATACGGCGTGCGCAGCGACGACGGTTTGTTGGATGATGGCAAGCTGCGCGAAATGGCGGGCCATGAAAACGTGCGGATGTTTGAGATCAAGCTGGCGCAGGGGGCCAAGCCCGGCAAAGGCGGCATTCTTCCGGCGGAAAAGGTCACCGCCGAGATCGCCAAAATTCGCGGTATCCCAAAGGGGCAGGCCAGCCTGTCGCCCAATCGCCATATCGAAGCTGGCGATGACGAAACGCTGCTGGATATGATCGGGCATGTGCGCGAAGTTACAGGCAAGCCTGTTGGTATCAAGGTGGTCATCGGTTCTGAACAGGTGTTTCGTGAGTTTTTTGAGGCGATCATTCGGCGCGGGCCAGATTCTGCGCCGGACTTTATCACCATAGATGGCGGCGAGGGCGGCACTGGTGCCGCGCCGATGCCGTTGATTGATTTGGTGGGCATGTCGGTGCGCGAATCGCTGCCTTTGGTGGCGAACTTGCGCGATGAATTCGGGCTTAAGGATCGGATCAGGCTGATTGCATCTGGCAAGCTGGTCAATCCGGGGGACGTGGCGTGGGCCTTGGCGGCAGGGGCGGATTTTGTCACCTCGGCGCGCGGGTTCATGTTCTCGCTGGGCTGTATTCAGGCGCTCAAATGTAATCGCAACACTTGTCCGACCGGGATTACCACCCACGACCCAAGGTTTCAAAAGGGGTTGGTGGTTGAACATAAATACAATCGTGTCGCGGCCTACGCCAAAGAGATCGTCAAAGAGGTCGAGATGATCTCGCATTCGGTGGGTGTCTCTGAGCCACGCCAGTTGCGGCGGCGACATGTGCGTCTGGTACAGCCAGATGGGCGCAGCATCCCGATGAACGAACTGATGCCACGTTACAGTCCGGTCGCTGAATCGTGACGCGAGTTTAATTGGTTGTTGCTATATATATGTCTAATTGAACGGTGTCATATTTAAGAGGAGCGCCAAATGGCCTATCGCTGGAAACCCGACCTGACTGACGACGACGTTACCCCGTTTGGTGAGTTTTTGAACCGTCGACAACTTATGGCCGGGGTCGCAGGGCTTGGTTTGGCAGCAATCGCCGGGCCAGCCGCCGCCGCTGGGTTAAAGTCCAATAGCTGGGACGATATCACCAGCTATAACAATTATTATGAATTCGGCACCGGCAAAGAAGACCCGGCGAAATACGCAGGCCAGCTGACCACCTCACCGTGGTCTGTGACCATCGACGGTCTGGTCGACCGGCCGGGAAAATATGATTTCGCCGACATCATGAAAAAGATGAAGATCGAAAAGCGCATTTATCGGTTTCGCTGTGTCGAAGCCTGGTCAATGGTCGTGCCCTGGAACGGCTTTGAGCTCGCCGATCTGTTGAATTTGGCCGGGGTGAAAAGCGACGCCAAATACGTTGCCTTTGAAACCCTGCTACGGCCATCGGAAATGCCTGGCACCAAATACGCGGTTCTGGACTGGCCCTATGTCGAAGGCCTGCGTCTGGACGAAGCACTGAATCCGCTGACCATCATGGCGACGGGAATCTATAATAAACCGATCCCAAAACAGAACGGCGCACCTTTGCGTTTGGTGGTGCCGTGGAAATACGGCTTTAAGTCGATCAAATCCGTGGTGCGCATCACGCTGACATCCAAGCAACCGCCAACCAGCTGGAAGAAATCCAATTCCGGTGAATACGGCTTTTATAGTAACGTGAACCCCGACGTTTCACACCCGCGGTGGTCCCAAGCCAGCGAACGGGTCATCGGTGGCGGGTTGTTTGCGAAAAAGCAGCCAACGCTGATGATGAACGGCTATGAAAAAGAAGTTGGCGATATGTATGCCAACCTGGATCTGAAAAAGAACTATTAGCATGGGTGTTGATCGTCTAAATGGATGGCTGCGAAAAGTACCGGTTTGGGCTGTTTATCTGGCCCTGGCCGTGCCGCCGCCGTGGTTGCTCTATCTGGGGCTAACGGGTGGTCTGGGTGCCGAACCGATCAAAGCGCTTGAACATGAGTTGGGCGAACTTGGGCTTAAGCTGCTGGTGATTGGCTTGGCGATTACGCCGGTGCGCCGATATGTTGGGTTGAACCTGATCAAGTTCCGCCGCGCCATTGGGGTGATGACCTTTGTCTATATTGCACTGCATTTGCTGGTTTGGCTGGTTCTGGATGTGCAGGTTCTGAATGAGATCTGGGCCGACATACTCAAACGCCCTTATATCAGCATCGGCATGGTGGCCTTTGTGTTGATGACCCCGCTGGCGATGACGTCCAACAACTGGTCGGTGCGTCGGTTGGGACCAAAATGGCGAAAGCTGCATAAGCTGGTTTATGGTATCGCGATTCTTGGCGCATTGCACTTTGTGCTGCTGGTCAAAGGTTTCCAGATTGAGCCGCTTCTCTATATGGCGGTCATTTTGGGCCTTTTGGTGCTTCGTTTGCCCAATAGGCGCAAACCGGTCGTCGCCTAAACCAAAAACCGGTCCGATTCACCTTTTTACACGCGACTCGATTCCCCGACTTGCCCGGCGTTTTGCGGTTCACTTGGGGTTATGAGATTGGATATCGCTATATGTGGTGTTTTTGGGTTTGTGGATTTTGATGGGGGAGGGCGGTTTTTGGGTTGGTTGGTTGGAGTTTGTGTGACGTAAGCTGTTGTTAGTTAACGATAAAGAGTAAAATTTCGAGAAAAGAGACATTTTTGTAAGAAAGCGCTTGCGGGTCGGTGCCAGTAACCCTAGAACCCCTCTACCGGAGGCGCAGAGATGCACTGAGGGACGCCAGACGGGCCGGAGCGGAGACGCAAGGGCGA
>JBLHMP010000077.1:0-18792 GCA_047623555.1 Granulosicoccus sp. | reverse complement strand
CATACCGGCTAGCGGCTCTTCGGAAATGCCGCACCAAAGGCCTGACAGAAGACCGCACTCAATCACGCCCTCAAACGGTTCAAAAAACTCTTGCATCATGGACGGAAACCACAGAAGTGCTTAGGCTGGTTACAGTCAATGAACAGGATCTAGGGAACCCACACTTTGCCCGCACAGCCGTCAAACACCTCCGTCGCAGTTAAAGGCGGATTTGACATTATTCAGCAACCGCCATTTCCAAAAACTGATCAACACGGGCCGTGGCCTTTTGATACGCTTGAACATCTGGGGATGCGTCGGGCTGGTCGTCTTTACTTGCACTCACTAACGCTTCAATCTCGGGCCTTCTCGATCCATTTTTCTCGTCAACTGAAGACACCTGCAAAGTACCGACCTTCTGCTCCAACGCCTTGATCTGCACCTGTAGTCCACGCATTTGGTCCACTGCGGATGGGTACGGTAAATTCCCAGATTTCTTATCGAAGATGCCTTTAAAAAATCGATCCTCATAGTATTTGATCCGCTTGCCGCGAACCGGCATTTGCACATCAACCACCAGAACGATGTCATCAAGATCCATGCGGCGGGCTTCATCTTCAGGCAGCAGCGCGGTTTCTTCTGTTCGTTCAGACATACTGCGCCCAGCAAATAGATTGCGCCCGATCGAACGTGACCGTGTCACCACCCGTTTGGTGGTTTTGCCAACGGCCTTGCTCAATTATTCGATGGTCTTCTCATCCGATGGCATGAGGTATAACTTTATCCCCGCATTCCCCAGCAGCGCGCGCCGGGCGTTTTCACGGCTTTTTTGCATAAATCGATTGAGGGGATTCATCTTTTGAATCCAGCGTGATAGCAGGCGATCATGAGCATCTGGACATCGACGACTTGTAAGACCAAGAACTGGCCGAACTATAACCTTTCCCTTAAGCGGCGCGGGTCTTTACCAATCAGGTTTGGCACAGAGATGGCGTGGGAGGCGAAGCCTTCAGGCAACGCATCGACCAGCGTTTGCGAAGAACCTGATTATAGGCTTCATTGATTTGGGTTTTGGTGTCGTCATCAACCGCCTGCGAGCCTATGTTTGCATGATAAGCTAATTGATTGAGGTTGTTCGCAATTCGCGATTGAACCAACAACCCAAGGATTTGCGCCAATTCCCGCTTGCCTGCAACCGACGCCGATGAACGCAGTTTTCGGCGGGGCAGGGTATTTCCCAACGCCTGCGCCCGGATGAACGTCACCAAAGCCATGCCGCCCGCGAACTCTTTCAGACGCTTATGATCCTCGGTAGACAGCCGCAACGTGACGCGCTGAACGAGGAGCGCTCTTGATCTGTTGTTAGGTGCTTGGTCCCGCCGTCTTGCAACGTGGCTTTGAATGTTTTGAGCTTATGGTCAGCACCACGGCCCACAACAATGAATTGATTTCGTCAGATTGGCCAAAAGTACGTTAACTTTCATAATAATTCCCCCCTGTTAAGCAGGGAACCGTTGGCATCGCCTGAAACAAAACCGCCTGAGTATTTCTAGTGCAGTTGCGCGCGCACCAAATAGCCTTTGACGGTATCCTCGCCTAGGGCGCGCAGTGCCTCAAGGCGATGATAACCTTCGAGCAGTACAAAGTCGGTTTTGTCTGCGCGCAATCTGATCGGGGTGAGCTGGCCGTTTTCCAGGATATCTTCGGCAATCTCTTGCACCTTTTGCGCATCAAGCGTCTTTTTTCGTTTGGCCGGAACCCGGACTTCGGCAATTGGAAAGGTTTCTACGATCAACATGGGGTGATGTTGCACTTGTTTGACGGGCTTGGCCAGCTTTTAACACAAACTTTGGGTGTTACTTCGACGAATGACACCCAAAATGAACGGCGCCCAAAACGCGGGGGGCAAAACACGGGGGCAAACAGGTCAGTCATCAGCCGCATGGCGGATTTATCCGGTGGTGCAATTCAATTGAAACCGCGCAGAGCTGCAAAGGGCGTTGATCAATCGCGGAGCTCGTCCGGGCTGACACCCCAAAGCTGTGTTTTGAGGGCCCAGCCACGATAGCCACCCGCCGTGACCCGGCACCAGGCTTTGTCACATGTTCCCAACCGGGCGACGACGCCAACTTCAAATGCCGCGACAATCGTGGTTTGCGGGTCGGCGCGCGAATAGATCGGCATCATGTCCTGTTCAATCAGCACCGTGCGCACCCCCGATAGCAGCGCATAATGCACCCAGCCACCTGCACCCTCACGGTCCTGAACCCGGCGCCAATGGCCGTGTTCTGCGGTGATTTGCAACGGCATGTCGCGCCGGGTGAACACCCAGTCGATGCGATGGGTCAGCGAGGGGCCGCGCCGCACGTTGCCTTCGCTTGATTTCATCGACACGTAGCGGGGCAGGGGCAGGTTGGTGATCGGGCCACGCGGGTCGGTGCTTTGTGCAAATGCGGCACTGGACACGGCCATCGCCAGCAAAGACGCGCCACATACCATCGCCAAAATGCGAGTCATCCGATTGAAAACTGTCACTGTCTGCCTGCCCGTCTGCTCAAAACTTGGAAAAGGCGGCGAGTTATTCGCGTTGAGGTTCTTGTGCCTCGCCGGTTCCTGCGCCACCATGCCATGACAGTATCTGATTTGAAAAGCGTGGGAGATCGAATGTGCCAAGAGAACGGCTGAGTGTTGTTGTGACGCGACGGTTGCCTGAGGTTGTCGAAACCCGGCTCAGTGAACTTTTTGACGTGCGTCTGCGGGAAAGCGACGAACCGATGACCCGGACCGAACTGGTCGAGGCGGTGCGCAGCGCCGATATTTTGGTGCCAACGGTGACCGATACCATTGATGCCGGTTTGATCACGCAGGCCGGAGAGCGGCTAAAGCTGATCGCCAGTTACGGGGCCGGCGTTGATCATATCGACGTGGCCACAGCGCGTCAGCGCGGTGTGCTGGTCAGCAATACGCCCGGCGTTCTGACAGATGACACCGCCGACATGGCAATGGCGCTGATTTTGGCGGTGACCCGGCGTATTCCCGAAGGTCTGGCCGTGATGCAAAAAGGCGACTGGAAAGGCTGGGCGCCCACGGCGCTTTTGGGCGGACGTGTTGGCGGCCGGCGGCTTGGTATTCTGGGCATGGGCAGGATTGGTCAGGCGGTGGCGCGCCGTGCGGCAGCCTTTGGCATGCAGATACATTACCACAATCGCAAACGCCTGCGTCCTGAAACCGAACATGAATTGCAGGCCACCTATTGGGAGAGTCTGGATCAGATGGTGGCGCGGATGGACGTTATGTCGATCAATTGCCCATCAACGCCCAACACATTCCATCTGATGAACGCCCGGCGTTTGAAATTGATGAAACCGTCTGCGGTGATCGTTAATACCTCGCGTGGCGAAGTCATTGATGAAAACGCCCTGACCCGGATGCTGCGGGTTGGTGAACTTTTTGGTGCTGGATTGGACGTGTATGAACATGGCACTGACATAAATCCGCGCCTGCGCGAGTTACCCAATGTTGTGTTGTTGCCGCATATGGGCTCGGCCACGGTCGAAGGCCGCATTGAGATGGGTGAAAAAGTCATCATTAATATCAAGACGTTTGAAGACGGGCATCGGCCACCTGATCAGGTGGTCCCGTCGATGTTATAGTTCTGTTGGTTTGTGAGGGAGAAAAAGACCATGAGAAATCTGCTTTTGACATGCTGTGTTGTTCTGACTGGAGCAGCGCAGGCCCAGCAAGCCACCGCCCAACAAGTTACTGACAATGTCGCCCCCGAAACCGCCACCGATGGCGTTCTTGTCTCACATAGCCCGGCAATTGCCGCAGCCCTGCAAAGCAAGGCCGACGGGGTGCCGGTGATGTCTGACAACTGGATGATCGTGGCGGCCAATCCCCACGCGGCCGACGCAGGCGCTGCGATTTTGCGCACTGGTGGGAGTGCCGCAGATGCAATGGTCGCGGTGCAAAGCGTGCTTGGGCTGGTTGAGCCGCAATCCTCGGGTCTTGGCGGCGGCGCGTTTCTGGTCTGGTATGACGCCGCAACCGGCGAGCTGACAACGCTGGACGGTCGCGAAACCGCACCTTTGGCAGTAACGCTGACGTTGTTTCAGAACGATGCAGGCGAGCCGTTGAAATTCTATGATGCGGTGGTTGGTGGGCGCTCGGTCGGCACCCCTGGCACCCCGGCGCTAATGGCCGAGGCACATCGCCGTTGGGGCCATAGCCCGTGGCCGACGCTGTTTCAGTCGGCGATCACCCTGGCCGATGATGGTTTCGCGGTTTCCCCGCGTTTGGCCGGTTTGGTTGACCGCGATGCCGAACGTTTGGCGCGGTTTCCCACAACAGCGGCCTATTTCCTGCCTGACGGAGCGCCGTTGCAAACCGGCGATCTGCTGAAAAATCCAGACTATGCCAACACGCTGCGCATCCTTGCCGACAAAGGCGAGGACGGGTTTTATACCGGGCCGGTTGCGGCCGATATCGTGCGAACCGTTGCTACCGCTGCCGGAAATCCGGGCGTGTTGTCGCAATTGGATCTGTCGATTTACCAAATTCAGGAACGCGCGCCGGTCTGTGTGACCTACCGTGCCCATGACGTCTGTGGCATGGGGCCACCGTCCTCGGGCGCGCTGACGGTCGGGCAGATTTTAGGCATGCTCGAAGGCTATGATCTGGCCGCAATGGGCCCGGATAATGCAAACGCTTGGCGGCTGATCGGCGATGCTTCGCGCCTCGCCTTTGCGGATCGGGGCCGGTACATGGCTGACAGCGATTTTGTGCCAATGCCAACCAAAGGTCTGGTTGATCCGGCCTATCTGGCACAACGCGCGGCCCTTTTGGCGGGCGATGCGGCACTGACTGACATTGCGCCGGGTACGCCGGAATTTGATCACGCGCTGAACTGGGCCGATGACGAGGCGATTGAGCTGCCGTCAACTTCGCATATCTCGATCGTGGATTCCTATGGCAATGTGCTCTCAATGACGACAACGGTCGAGAACGCCTTTGGGTCCCGGCTGATGGTACGTGGGTTCGTATTGAACAATGAACTGACAGATTTTTCATTCCGCAGCCATCGTGACGGCGTGCCCATTGCCAACCGAGTAGAGCCGGGCAAACGGCCTCGCTCATCCATGGCCCCCACCATCGTAATGAAAGACGGCGCTCCGGTTTTGGTCACAGGCTCGCCCGGTGGCAGCCGGATCATCGGTTATGTTGCAACCTCGATCATTGCCTGGCTTGACTGGGGGATGGACGTGCAACAGGCGGTGTCGATGCCGCATGCGGTGAACCGGTTTGGCACCTATGATCTGGAAGAAGGCACCTTGGCGGCAGAGTTGCAAGAACCGCTCGAGGCGATGGGGTTTAAGGTCAACGTGCGCGGTCTGAATTCGGGTCTGCACGCGATTGCCATTGGTGAAAATCTGAGGGGTGGCGTTGATCCGCGTCGCGAAGGTATTGCGCTGGGCGAATAAGCGGCTGGTATGTCCCGCGTATTCAGATAAATCTGGGTCAGCAAATACTTTGGGGGACACCACGATGGTGAAAGCAACAACATTACCGCGTAATGAGGCCGGCATAAAAACCGCATTGGGCATCCTGAAGCAGCGCTTTGGCGACCGGCTGCAGACCGGGAAATCCATTTGCGAACAGCATGGCCACACCACCACCTGGATCGAAAATCAGCCCCCCGATGCGGTGGTGTTTCCGCAAAGCACCACCGAAGTATCCGAGATCATCAAGACCTGTGCTGCCCACAAAGTGCCGGTTATTCCGTTTGGCGTCGGCACCTCACTTGAGGGCCATGTAAACGCGCCTGCGGGTGGTATTTCGGTGGATATGAGCAAGATGGCCAATGTCTTGGCTGTCCACGCCGAAGATCTGGATTGCGTGGTGCAACCCGGAGTAACGCGCGAACAGCTCAACACTCATTTGCGCGATCAGGGGCTGTTTTTTCCCATTGATCCCGGGGCCAATGCGTCGATCGGTGGTATGACCGCGACACGGGCCAGCGGCACCAACGCGGTGCGCTATGGCACGATGAAAGACAACGTGATCGCGCTTGAGGTGGTGATGCCCAATGGCGATATCATCCGCACGGCGCAACGCGCCAAGAAATCATCGGCGGGCTATGATCTGACGCGGTTGATGGTGGGCTCTGAGGGCACATTGGGCCTGATCACCGAAATCACCCTGCGGCTTCAGGGCATCCCCGAAGCAATGTCGTCGGCGCGCTGTTCGTTCCCGTCAATTGATGCGGCCTGTCAGGCGGTGATGGCGACCATTCAATATGGTATCCCGGTTGCACGGATCGAGCTGTTGGACGAATTAAGCGTGAGGGCTGCCAACAATTACTCAAAACTGACCCTGCCTGAAACACCGTTGTTGTTGCTGGAATTTCACGGCTCACACGCCAGTGTAGAAGAGCAGGCCTCCATGTTTGGGTCAATTGCCGAAGATTTCGACGGCAGCGATTTCACGGCTACCACCAGTGTCGAGGAGCGCAACAAACTGTGGAAGGCGCGGCACGATATGTATTTTGCCCAGTTGCAGCTTCGCCCCGGTACTCAGGGTCTGGCCACAGATGTGTGCGTGCCTATTTCCCGGCTCGCGGAATGCGTAAATGCCGCGCAGGAAAAGGCGATTGAACTGGGGTTGTTCTCGCCAATCGTCGGTCATGTCGGTGACGGGAATTTCCATGCAACGCCAATGCTCAACATGGATGATCCACAAGAAATCAAAGCAGCAGAGGAATTCGTCAGCTTTCTGAACGACCTTGCGATTTCAATGGATGGCACCTGTACCGGGGAGCACGGCATTGGTCAGGGAAAACGACCCTATCTGACCAAAGAGCTTGGCCCCGCCACCTATTATATGGCGGCCATTAAAAAGGCATTTGATCCGGAGAACATTATGAACCCGGGCAAAATCCTGTCTAACGAGGCATAATCCAAAGGCCACGCCTGCGGCGCGATTCTTTTTATTTGCGCCTTCGGCCGGCCTACTGCAATGGACACGACCTGATTTTCTTCTCGTCCTAAATACCTGCCGCCCGCAGGGCCAAAAGATGGAATGGCGCAGAATGCGCCGCGATTTTTTCAGGTTTGAGCGGGCAAGGTCGGTTTCGTGCGGATATGGGTCGGATGACCTTGGCGCAGCGCGGCTATCTTGGGCATAAACCCAGACTAACGGGACTCGCAATTGAGGGATGGTCGCATGAAAACGCATGTTAAAGCACTGGTCGTTGGCGGGGGCGCTGTTGGCACCTCAATCGCCTATCATCTGGCACGCGCTGGCTGGGATGATGTCATGCTGCTGGAGCGGGACGAGCTGACCTCGGGGTCAACCTGGCACGCCGCCGGATTGCTGCCGTTGTTCAACATGTCCTACGCGACCACACATATTCATCAGTATTCGGTCGATTTCTACAAAACGCTTGAGCAGGAGACCGGGCTGAATGCCGGTTTTGCTGTCGTTGGTAATCTGCGTATGGCCCAGACCGACGCGCGGATGGACGAATACCGTCTCTATGCCGCGACGGCTGACACCTGCGGGGTGCCCTATGTATTCCTAACCCCGGATGAGGTGAAAACACGCTGGCCGCTGATCCGTACCGATGATTTGAAGGGCGCGCTGTATCACGACACCGACGGCTATATTAACCCGGCTGACATGACCATGGCGATGGCCAAAGGCGCGCGGCAGCGCGGCGTTATCATTGAACGCAAATGGCAGGCGGATGCCTTTAACTGGAATGGCAAAGCCTGGGACGTAACCGTCACCAAGATGGTCGAAAAGGGCGGCAACCTTGTGCCCAGCGACGAACAGGTCATCATCACTGCCGAACATGTGGTCACCGCTTCCGGCAATCACGCGCAGCGCACCGCCAAAATGTTGGGTATCAAAATTCCCGCTATTCCGGTTGAGCATCAGTTCATCGTCATGGAGCAAGACCCATCGCTGGTAAAATGGCGTGCTGCTGGCAATCCCGAGCACCCGGTGATCCGTGACGCCGATGCGCAATCTTATGTGCGCGAAGAACGTGGCGGTTGGATCCTCGGCATCTACGAGAAAAACGCACCTGCGCGGTTTGAACATGGCGTGCCAGATAGTTTCCGCGCCGATCTTTTCCCATTGGCTCTTGATCGGATTGAGGCACAGTATATGGCGATGATCGACCGTATTCCATCCTGCGAAGACTCCGGTCTCAAGGATGATTTCAACGGTCCGATTTGCTACACACCTGACGGCAATCCACTGGTTGGCCCGGCGCCCGGTCTGCGCAACATGTGGCTCGCCGAAGGGTTCTCATTTGGCATCACCGCCGCTGGCGGCACCGGCTATTATCTGGCGCAGATGATGGTCAATGGCGAGGCCGAGATCGACATGGCCAGCCTTGATCCCAAACGCTACGGCGATTGGATGACCACCGAATATGCCGCGCGCAAAAACGAAGAATGCTACGATCACGTGTACGTCTTGCACCACCCGGACGAGGAGCGCGCCGCCTGCCGTCCGTTGCGCACCGCCCCGGCCTATGATCGACAAAAGGCGCTGGGCGCGCAGTTTGGTTTTGTGAACGGCTGGGAACGGCCAAATTACTATGCCCCCGCCGGATTCAACGATCACGACAGCCGCAGTTTCCGGCGTGGCGATTGGTGGCAATATACGCGGGACGAGGCGCTGGCGATCCGTCAGGGCGTTGGCCTGGTGGACGCCACAGCCTTTACCAAACATGTGATCAAAGGGCCGGGCGCAACTGCGTTTCTTGACTGGTTCACCTGTAACAAACTACCGCGTGTTGGCCGGATCAACCTGACCTATGCGCTGACGGCTGCGGGCACCACGCGGACGGAATACACCATTGTTCGGCTGGCCGAGGATGAATATTACCTTGTGTCTGCAGGGGCTTGGACGGCCTATGACGCGGATTACCTGCGCAAAGCCGCCGCCGACAAAGCGCCCGACTTTGGCTATATCGAAATTCAGGATGTGACGACGCAATGGGGCGTGTTTGCCATTGCCGGGCCAAAAACCCGCGATGTTCTGAATGAGATTATCATTGATGCAGACCCGGCCACCGCGCTTACGAACAAACGGTTCCCATGGCTGACGTGCCGCGATATCGAACTGGGCATGTGCCCGGTGCGCGCCATTCGGGTGGCCTATACTGGCGAGTTGGGATGGGAATTGCATCACCCGATCGAGATGCAGAATTACCTGTGGGATCAACTGATGGCTGCCGGTGAAAAGCATGGAATGAAACTGGTCGGCGCGCGGGCGCAAAACTGGTTGCGTCAGGAAAAATCCTATCGGGCGTTTGGCAATGAATTGGGCCGCGATGCAACCCCGGCTGAGGCCGATCTGCCGCGCTTTATTGACCTGTCCAAGGATTTTCACGGCAAGGTCGAGCTCCAAGCCAAAGGCATTCGCTCAAAATGCGTCACTGTGTTGATCGATGGCCCTGCGGATGCAGATCCTTGGGGGCGCGAGGTGCTGTATCACGACGGCACCCGGGTTGGGCGACTGACTTCGGGCGGCTATTCGGTACATTTTGGCAAAAGCATTGGTATGGGCTATGTTCCTGAGGCGCTCGCCGTGGCGGGCACCAAACTAAAGGTCAAAATGCTGGGTCAATTGTGGGACGCCGAAATCACCGTGGACAGCCCCTATGATCCAAAGAATTCGGTGATCCGAAAGGATGCATAGACACTAGGCACTTCTGGAATAGAAGCGTTGTCTGTGTCGTTCCAGAAATGCCTGTTCCGGCAGAAACCGAGCAGGCATTGTAAGTCTTCTTGTCTCAACCCTTTCAAGGTTTTTTCGAGCCTCGGTTGGAACGTCGTCATGAATCAGCGTTTGATAGTCTTCATCAAACGTAATTTGATGTCGATCAAAAACGCGATCATGCAATGCATTTAGCGCTATGCCGCTACTTGGATTTAGTCGCAAGGATTCGTCTTCTGCCCAGCCCACGATGTGACTGGCATTTAGTAATCTCGCGTCGTCGTTCCCCGTCAAGGCGGACCGCCTCTTGTACGACGTAAGTATCATCTCGCGGAAAAAGCCCTGACCAATTCTGGTGGCAACAGTGGCTTTCTGGGGTATTCCCTGCTTGGCCTCGAACAAAGCTTGTCGCTCAGATATTCCTATATATTCCAATTGCGGTATGTATAAAGCGTTGATCGCTCGCACCTCCGTCGGTCCATTTTGTCGCAGGCGTTACCCGGTCAGTTCATCAAAGCATTCCAACGCCATGGCGGCATACATTAGCGACGGGCCACCACCCATCTGGATGCATATGCCCAAGACATCCGCGACCTCTTCGCGGGTGGCTCCGGCCCTGATCAGGGCGTCGATATGCAGGCCAATACAGGGCTCACAACGATCTGCGACTGAAATGCCCAAAGCGATGAATTCTTTGGTTTTATAGTCCAGAACACCGCTTTGTTGACGGCGGCGTTCAGCGCGCCAAAGGCCTTTGATGTGTCCGGGATGGCGGTGTTAAGGTTGCGCAATCCAGCGAGGGTAGTGTTGAGCTTATCAGTCCAGGTCATCGGGGGAATCCTTTGTTATACATATCAATTTCAAGATATGCATTCACACCCAAAGGACATGGTCACATTGATCTGGATCAGCAGGCCGGCTTTTCCGCGATCAAAACCATGTTATTTGACGGCATTTCGATGATTTCCGCGATGCTCAACCCGGTTTCTTGCAGCATGTCCAGCGTGTCAAAATCGTCCTTATAGCCAATGTCGGCGTCCTGATCGATCAGGCTGGTGTGAAACCGGATGTCGGAGCCGCTGGTCAGCTCTCCGCCGCGCATAAACGGGCCGTAGATCACAAACCGCCCCGAGGGGAACAGCGCATCGGCGGCCTCATTTATCAGGGTTCGAACCTCAGGCGTGCTGATCAGGTGCAGCAGGTTGATGACGATGATCAGCGACTGACCCGCATGCTGTGCGCCCCAACCGGGGGTGCAGGCATCCAGCGTAAGGGCCGGGGCGATGTTGCGCAGTTTGCTGTCCGCGACATAGGCGTCGATGCTGGCGCGCCGGGCGGCATCGATATCGGTGGGTTGCCAGTGCAGATTGGGAAATTTGACTGCAAAGGTAACGCTGTGTTGGCCGGTGCCGCTGGCGATTTCCAGCGCTTTGCCGGTTTTGGGGGCGAATTGCGCCAGCATGGTACTGATGACGTCAGCGTTTTGGCTGGCAGAGGGGGCCACCAGTTTGTCGCCTTGGCCCGCGTGGGCAATGCTTGCGGTTTTAGGGAGATCACGCACCATCTAGAGCAAGTTTCGTTGAATTGAATTCGCCTGATCCGATGAACGCGTTGTGCTTAGTAAACGCGGTCTCATCGGATCAAGGGAATATGTGGGTTTGGATAAATGTAACACGCTCTAACGCAGCCTATTTGGAGTGAGCGCGGCGAGGGTTTGGGCGCCCAGCGGGCTGTCGGCCCCGGTCACCAAATCGGCGATCAGTTGCGATGCGGCGGGCGCGGTTTGAAAGCCATAGCCGCCCTGTCCAGCACACCAGATGAAATTGGGCTGATCCGGGTCCGGGCCCAAAACCAGTGCCTTGTCCGGGGCAAATGTGCGCAATCCGGCCCAGTTGGTTTCAACGCGGGTGACGGGCTCGGTCACCATTTCCTCATAGCGCGCCAGCCCTTCGGCCAGCACCATATCGTCGGCATAGGCATCATGCGGCGTGGTCGGGTCGGCCTCGGCGGGGGACACCAGCCATTTGCCGGCATCGGCCTTGGCGTACCATGTTTCGCCGGCACCCATGAGCATTGGCCAGCCGCTGACATCATGACCACCGGGGGCCGGCAGTCGCGCCATGGACCGGCGATAGGGTGTCAGCCCAATTGGCGCGATCCCGGCCAATGTGGCGATTTCATCCGCCCATGGCCCGGCGGCATTGATAAGTGTGCCTGCCTGAAATGTCTCGCCGCCAGCATCAACTTGCCAGGTTTGCCAGGTTTGCCAGGTTTGCCCGGTTTGGTGAATGGCGGTGACCGCGTGACGAGGCAGAACCTGGCCGCCGTTGCTGCGTACGACCTTTGCGAAATCCTGCATCAGCCGGTCGGTGTCGATATCCCAGGCGGCATCGTGATAGGCGCAAAAGGCAGTGGTTTCGGGGTTCAGAATTGGGATGATGGCGCTTGCCGCATCCAGATCAATCTGGGTCAGGTTTAGATCGTCCAGATCGACCCTAAAAAGCGCCTCATCCTCGGCTTTGGCAACCACCAAAAGCCCCCTTGGGGTTAGATAGCCGCCGTTGTGCGTGCGGTGATACTCTTCGCTAGCAAGGTTCAGCGCGACGGTGCTGGCAAGACCATAGTTGGATTCATACAACGCGGCCGAGCGGCCCGAGGCGTGATAGCCAAGCGCGTCTTCGGTTTCCAGAACCGTAACCTGCCCATGCGCCGATAGCCGCGCCGCCGCACTTAGCCCGGCAATGCCGCCGCCGATTATCAGAAAATCGATCACGCGAGTTCCTCCAGCCGGTCTGTGGCCGGGGCCGGGGTGATGCTTAGGGCGGTTATCCGCTTATACAGATCGGGCGACATATCGTAGGTTACACCGTCAAGCGATGGGGCCAGTTGGGTGGTATTGCGCCCGGACAGGATTGGCATCGGATGGGTTGGATGGGCGGCGGCCCACGCCACGGCGAGCGTCGCCGGATGGGTGCCAAGTTCAGCGGCCAAAGTGGTGAGATCCTGCGCGGTCTGGCGCATCCAGTCCACATTATAACGCTGGGTGTATTCGGAGTTTTCCACCAGACGCCCGCCCGCAGCGCCGACATATTTGCCGGTCAAAAGGCCACCGCCAAGCGGTGAATAGGGTGCAACAGCGATGCCCTGATCGGCGCACATCGGCAGAATTTCAACTTCAACCTGTCGTTTCACCAGGTTGTACATCGGTTGAAAGATGTCGATTTTCAGGTCGAATTCGGCGGCAATTGTCTGTGCCTTCATCACCTGCCAAGCGGCGAAGTTGGACAGGCCGACATAGCGGATTTGGCCCTTGTCGCGGAATTCGGCAAAGGTTTGCATGGTTTCGCGCAGATCCGTGTTTGGATCAAAGCGGTGTAAATAGAGGATATCAACCATATCAAGGTTCAACCGGCTGCGGCAGGTCTCAAACTGGGCGCGCATATTGGCGGCATCGCCGCCGCCGGGATTGCCGACCTTGGTGGCAATCAGCAAATCGTCGCGCTCGGTGCCGAGCATGCCACCGAGCAGGGTTTCCGAAGCACCGCCGGTATAGGCATGCGCGGTGTCAAAGTGATTGACCCCAGCCGCACGGCAAGCATCAAACATGGCCTGGCTGTCAGTGTCTGAGGCACCTTGGCCAAACTGCATGGTGCCAAAGGCAAAGGGGCTGGCGGGGCGTCCGGTTACGCTTGTGAGGGTATGTGTCATGGTGCGAAACCTGCCATGCGCTTGCGGTTTTGGAAAGCTAAAAACAGCTTTATGGATGCAAAACAGCGTGGGTTTCACCCACCCTACGCTTGATCCGACACGTTGGGTGTTGGGACGTAAGTTGTCACAATTGGTTTGGCGTGAGACAGTAACGCGATACTGAGTCGTTCAATTTGCGCGCTCTGACAAATATCTGTTTCATTCGTGCGGTAGTAAAACGCAGCACCACAATCAGGAAATATATCATGCCATTCACACTTACACGTCGCGGGTTTCTTGCCAGTACAGCCGGTTTTATCGCCCTACATCCGTTTTCGGCCATAGCCGCCGCCAACCAGGCGCATTTGCGGATCATGGAGACCACCGATTTGCATGTGCATGTGTTTCCATATGATTATTATGCGGACAAACCGCGTGACACGATTGGGCTGGCACGGACTGCGTCGATCATTAAAGATATCCGCGCCGAGGCGACCAATTCTATGCTGATTGATAATGGTGATTTTCTGCAGGGCAATCCAATGGGTGACTACATCGCCTATGAGCGCGGCATGAAAGAGGGCGATATGCACCCGGTCATCACCGCGATGAATGCGGTGGGGTTTGATGCGACAACGCTGGGCAATCACGAGTTTAACTATGGTCTGGATTTCCTGATGAAAACGCTGGCCGGGGCGGATTTCCCGGTGGTGTCAGCGAATATTGCCAAAGAGATGGGCAGTGATGCGACCAAAGACACCACGCTGGTCAAACCTTACGTGATTCTTGAACGCAGGGTGACGGATGGCGCCGGTGAGACCCATGATATCAAGGTTGGCCTTATCGGTTTTGCGCCGCCACAGATCATGAACTGGGATCGCCGCCATCTTGAGGGAAAAGTTCAGACCCGCGATATAATCGAGACAGCCAAAGCCTATGTGCCGCAGATGAAAGAAGCAGGCGCTGACATTATCATCGCGCTCAGCCACTCGGGTATTGGCGCGGCGGAACATACCGACGGGATGGAGAACGCCTCGGTTCCGCTGGCGCGTGTCGATGGCATTGATGCGATCCTGACCGGGCATCATCACCTTGTGTTCCCGTCCAAGAAATATGACGGGATTGATACGGTGGATACGACTGCCGGCACCATCAATGGCAAACCGGCGGCGATGGGCGGATTCTGGGGCTCGCATCTGGGTCTGATTGATCTGATGCTGGAACGGTCTGGCAATGAATGGAAGATCGTCAGCCACAGTTCCGAAGCACGCCCGATTTCGCAACGTAATGAGGATCGTTCGATCACGCCGCTGGTGGACAGCCAGCAGTACGTGTTGGATTCGGTGCAGGCCGAACATGATGCAACGTTGAAATATGTGCGCCGGGCAGTGGGCAAAACCGATGCGCCGTTGCATTCGTATTTCGCGCTGGTTGCGGATGATCCATCGGTGCAAATCGTGTCGATTGCACAAAGTTGGTACATCACCGAGATGATGAAGGGCACCGAATACGAAGGTCTGCCGATCCTGTCCGCTGCGGCTCCGTTCAAGGCGGGTGGTCGGGGTGGACCCGAGTATTTCACCGATGTGCCAAAGGGCGATGTGGCGATCAAGAACGTGTCGGACCTGTATCTCTATCCCAACACGGCGCGTGCTGTGCTTGTCACTGGGGCGCAGGTCAAGGGGTGGCTGGAACGCTCGGCAGGCATGTTTAACCATATCACACCGGGTATGGCAGATCAGGTTCTGCTGAACCCTGATTTCCCGTCCTACAACTTTGATGTGATCGACGGGGTGAACTATCAGATCGACCTGAGCCAGCCATCGATGTTTGACGCCAAGGGCAATCTGCTCGATGCATCGGCAAACCGGATCGTCAACCTGACCTATAACGGCGCGCCCATTGATCCGGATGCCAAGTTCATCATCGCCACCAACAATTACCGCGCCAGCGGCGGTGGTAACTTTCCCGGCACCGGCGACACAATTGTCTTTGAAGGGCCAGATACCAACCGTGACGTGATTGTGCGCTATATCGTGCAAGAGGGAACGATTAGCCCGCGCGCCGACGCCAACTGGACCTTTGCCCCGCTTCCCAGCACCAGCGTGTTGTTTGATACCGGGCCCAAGGCGGCGGACTATGTCGATGATGTACAGGGCGTCAGCATCAAGCCTGCGGGCGACGGACCGGATGGTTTTGCCCGGTTCCGCATTCAGCTTTGAGAAACCGGGGCGGGTTAAAACGCTTTGCCCCAATTTCTTCTCGTAAAAAATACCTCCGCCGGAGGCCGCTTTGGGGGGGGGCGGCATGAATTGCATTTAGGGAAGCATGGTGTTTTGCATTACTTCCGTTTGCTTCCGCGTAGTTCCGAAACCAGCAGTAATTACCATTCATGCATCAAAGCAACCATGCGCCTGATCACTTTGACGCCATTGGTTTCTGGATTTTTTACGGTGATTGGCGGATAGGCTGAATTACGGCTGATCAGATGCACTTGCCCCCCTGGCAGGTGCTGGATGCGTTTGACGTAAAGGTCACTTGAAAACCGCACAGCATATATATGACTGTCTTTCTGGTCGGTCTGGGCGTGATCCAGCAGGAGCAGGTCATTTTCGTGAAGGTCCGGCTCCATACTGTCGCCGCGCACTGAAATGACTGAGAGGGAATTGGCGTTTAGGCCGCGCCGCTCCAGCCACTTTTGATTGACCGCATAATATCCGGTGCCTGTTTCGCTGTCGACTTGTGCGCTGTGCCCCGCAGAGGCCGCAACATTAAGACGTTTGTATCCGCAAGATACATCGGCTCATAACCATCTAAAAGCCAGTGCCCTGATACTCTCATTTTGGAGTGAAGGGTTGATAAAACTCCGCGCTAGGATGTCGCGGGCTATTCAAATACTTCTCTAACGTTCCCTTTGGGAAGTCACAAAAAATCACTAAATTCATAAATCTCCATGCTTTTTGGAGTGTTTAGGAAGTGCATTCGTGCTGCCACATCTTTTTGAAAATTCCGCATTGATGAGAGATCCCATTTAGACGCAGTGCTATAGTTGAGGCGTAGAGACGCGAAAAAACAGCCCGTTAAAGAGCTTACACAATGGTCGACCAGGCCAAACGAGATCGTATCAAAATATGAACTTCTGGAGGATGAGTGATTTCATCAAAACAGAACAGGCGTAGGAGATGTGCCGCACTGTGCAGGCAACGCGCCCGTATAGCAAGAGTGGCCAGATTACCGGAGATCCGGGTACAGGGAAATCATCGCTGACCATGTAGCGGGCCGAAGAATTGGGCGGCATTCGCATCGAGTGTTGGCTTAATATGGGGGACAAGGCCCTATTGGAGGAAATTTCCACCGGCCTGAATGCTCAAGGTGAGGCCATCGACGTTAGTGGGATTGCGCCAACATTATTCCGCAAAATCAATGGCCTATGCACCAAAAAACTGATCATTATTGATGAGGCCAACCAACTCAAATGGGCAACGCTGGAAAAGCTGCGCGGACTTTCTGACATCGGCGGTGCTGGCCTGATCCTGGGCCGCACTGACATTCTGACAAGGCGTCTGATTGAGGTGCGGGTGCGGAGTTATCTGGCGCAACTGCGCCAGCGGATCGGCGGCAAGAAAGTGTTGTTGAAACCGCTGCCGCTTTGATGGCGGGGCAAAACTGATGGCTTGCTCACACTCACATTGCGCCGGTTTTTGCCCGTCCAGTATCGCTGATATGGATATTGCCACACAAGTGAAACACGCCGCCAGCGCTGTCGCAAAAGTGAAGGTTACAGCGCGCGCCTGGAGCATGGTCAGCCAGAGGAAATCATCGCCTTGGCTTTTATTGCGGATGTGTTTCTTGAGGATGCTTCCCCGCCGCAACCTTCACCCGCAAAACCCGAACCCGCCATCATTTCAAAATTCTAACCAAAGGAAAAGACATGCAGAAAGACCAAATCCCAGAGGGTTACATGCAGAACGCCGATGGCGCGTTCATGCCCATCGATAAGATCAAGCCCGTCCACAAGCTGGAGGATGATAGCGTCCAGCGTCTCATCGCCGAAGCCAAGGTGGTGAGTGATGCGCTGACCAAGTTCAAAGATGTCGCGATGGCTGATGCCCAGACATTTCGCGCGTTGGTGGCTGAGAAATACGGTGCCAAGAAAGGCGGTGCGCTCATATGACGGTGAGCAATCGGTCCAGTCCAAGTGTCAGATACTTTTGAGTTTGGTGCCGAGCTGCAAGCCGCGAAAGAGTTGATTGATAATTGCGTTGAGCGCTGGTCCGAAGGAGTGAATGACAACCTGAGAGTTATGGTTAACCAAGCGTTCCAAGTTGGCAAGAAAGGTCACATCGACACGGGCCGTGTACTTGTACTTCGGCGTCTCGACATTGATGACCCTGAGTGGATCAGCGCGATGGACGCGATCTCAGACGCCGTGCGCGTGACAGGATCACGCACCAATATCCGTTTCTATGAAACTGACCCCAAAGGTGAGCGCCGCGCGATCCGTCTTGATATGGCCTTGGTCTGACCGAGCCCAATCCACCGGCCAATCCGGCCAAATTTAAAAATGAGAACCAAGAATAAATCAGAACTGATCAAAGCAATCACAGCCGACGTAGGCGCGCTCGCCGTGAATAATGCAACCGTCGAGGCCGTGCTCAATTCCTTGGACCAGACCGTATCTAAGGCGTTGGGCGGCTTTGCTCTTGCCGTCACGGCCCTTTCAACATTGGCAAGACTAGCATGATCTATCGCACCAAAGAAGGTGATGTGCTGGATCAGGTGTGCGCCAAGCACTATGGCGATTAGTGTCGAGGATGTGCTGACGGCTAACCCAGGGCTGGCCGTGAAGCCGCTTAGGGCCTTCACGTATGAGCATATTGATCAGACCGATGAGAGTGACATCCATTTCCTCACCAGGATCGGCAAAGGTCATGATGCGATCGCCAGCGTGAAAGGTCAGACACTTCTCTTTATCAACAAAGGCGAGGGTAAAACGGCCAGTGGCATCCCGATGATCCCGCGCCCGATCACCAAATCAGGTGGTCAATGACACTGGCGACACGTGGAAATTTCAAAGCGGTGGAGGTCACTGGCACAACGAGGCGACGGGCAAGAAAGAGACTGTGATCGCTGGCGAAGGATTACCCGTCAAGCGCCTGCGCCACGTCCATGCCACCAAGGCCGAGGCCAGGGCCGCAGCCATGGGAAAACTGGATGAGTTAAAGTGCGCCGATCACAGCCTGTCGATCAGCATGCCTGGCGATCCGTTGGTCGCCGCCGAAGGGCTGATCGGGGAGTATCCGAAACTCTGTGTATGAGGCTTAGCCCATGCAGTTTTGACGGGTCATTTATTGAACCGTTCTGGGTATAGGATAGCGAACTGGTTTCGTGCGG
>JBLHMP010000076.1:0-18944 GCA_047623555.1 Granulosicoccus sp. | reverse complement strand
TCGGGGTTGCAACGCTCCCAACGTGCCAGCCGCGCGCTGGCGACGCCAGTCGGTCAAAGCCGAGGAATACAAACCTTCCCGCCGCAGGATGGCCGAGATGGCGCCGGGATGCCGCCGGTATCCGCCGCGCGGTCCGTCTCACTAAGAATACGCAGCTTATATTTAGCGGTGAAACGCCGCCGCTTCGGCAAATCCGTCAGTTCGGCTGTCGGCACCACAGGCCCGGGGACAACACGGGCATGTGGCTCAGCCGGTGGGGTTGCATCAGACGCAGCAACCGCTGCAAGCAGGTCCTGTGAGGGCATAACCATGGGTTCGTTCTCCTGCACCCTCAAGTGTAAACTTGAGCAAACAATATGTCTCACTCCTATTGGCACGGAGGGATATCCCACCAAAAGCATGCGTATCAGAAGTTCAGGATCAACCTCCTCTCATGCATTTTCAATGCATTACCGGGCAATGGATGGCCGTCCGGTGTGGCTATAGAATTCTGCCAGGTGTGGGCGAATACTCGACAGATCCATGAACCGATCAATTGAGCGTAACAGGTGGCCTTGCGGCACATGGTCGTCGATGGAAAACCCGTAAAACAGTGCGCCCTGCGCTTCTTTCTTGGGTCCTAACATCGTCAATCTCCCTGCGTTTACAGGTAAATTGAACCAGTGATGGCCCCTCAAATCAACAAGATTTTTTCAACAAAATTCACCCGGCGTGTCTGACAGCCATGTCTGCTTTGGGGCTGGGAGTTTCCGTTAGGCGCCTTACACACCAGGGTAGGCAGTGGGACGAGACCTACTTTCAGAAAGAAGAGGGACTAAAAGGTAAGTGGGCTTAGCTTTCCAAACGAGTGACAACCTTTGAGCTGTGCTCAAGCGTTTTGTGAACCGGGCATTTGTCGGCGATTTCCAGCAATCGGGCGCGTTGCGTGTCGCTTAGATCGCCGTCAAGGCGGATCATGCGGGTGAATTCGTCAATGCGGGTGTTGTTGCCCGGCCCCATGTCCTGCGCGTGCACCTTGTTGTGACTTACGTCGACGCTGACATGGGCCAGCGGCCAGCCTTTGCGCCGGGCATACATGCGGATTGTCATGGCAGTGCAGGCCCCCAGACCTGCGGACACATAACCATATGGCGACATGCCCTGGTTGGTGCCGCCATATGCCAGCGGTTCATCCGCCAACCCGTGATGATCGGGGCCGGACTGAATGTCCTGCAAGAACCCGTTGGGATCGGCCTCAGAGACACGCACGATGCCCTCTGGGGCACCGGCGGGCGGGGCAGGTGGCGACAGATCGACATAGCGCCCGACCCAGGCGGCAATCACATTTGCCGCATATTCGGCATCCGAAGGCCGCGATATCAGATGATCGGCCCCGTCCAGCGTTACAAAGCTTTTGGGGTGTTTGGCGGCCAGAAAAATCGCGCTGGCATTGCTGATGTCGACGGTCGCATCAAGTGGCGCGTGCATGACCAGCAGCGCGGCCCTGAGATCGGCAATCGCCGGGGTCAACTGCGCCGCATTGATGTCTTCAACAAAGGCTTTGGTGATGCGAAACTTGCGGTTGCCCAGACAGACATCCCCGGCGCCATTCGCCATGATCTCTGGCAGGGCTGCGTCGAAGTTTTCGGTGACATGGCCAGGCTCAAACGGCGCGCCCAGGGTGACCACCGCTTGCGTTGACGCGATACCGGCGCGGGCCTTTAGAACTGCAGCGCCGCCAAGCGAATGGCCGATCAGTAACTGAGGCGCCAAATCGCGCTGCTCAAGATAGCGCGCGGCGGCAATCAGATCTCCGACATTTGAGGTAAAAGAGGTATTGGCGAATTCACCCGCCGAATGACCCAGGCCGGTGAAATCAAACCGCAACACGCCAATCCCCATCGACGACAGGCGGGCGGCGATACGGCGGGCGGCGACAATGTCTTTGGAACAGGTGAAACAATGGGCAAACAGCGCCATCGCCAATACCGGCCCCTTGGGCAGATCAAGCTGCGCGGCCAGCGCGTGACCGTCATGGCCGGGGAATGTTATGCGTTCGGTGGGCATGGGAGCAGGCCTTAAAAAGTTCAACACCTCACAGATGGGGGTGCGCGCCCCGTTTAGACAAGCCGTTTGAAACAGCGGTCACGGCAAGGTGACCATTGGCACGCCCCCTGATCTGCCGGGTCTGTTTTTTTTAGACTAAGGGAGGGTCGGTTAATCGAACAACAATAGTCGAACATTTTGGCGCCTTATATCTGGTTGTTCAATTTGAAACCTTTGCAGGCTAGCTGTGGTAAAACCCATTGGGTTGAGTTGCTCACTACGGTTCGAAAGCCGCCTTTGCTGCGGCTAGATGAATGGCGTAGCATCAACATAGTTTGGCAAAGGAATGGTGTGATGCGCAGAATTGGAGCTTTGATTTTCCCCGAATTTGAATTGCTGGATGTGTTTGGTCCGATGGAGATGTTTGGGGTACTTGAACAGGACTACAGTCTGGAACTCGTGGCCGAAATCGCTGGGCCGGTTGCTAGCAATCAAGGTCTGTCAGCACATGCGACCAAAACAATCGATCAGGGCACTGATTACGACATCCTGTTTGTTCCGGGGGGCGCCGGCACACGCCGCGAGGTTAGCAATAGTAAGCTGCTTGATTGGATCGGCAAAGCCTCTGAAAACGCCGAATTTACCCTAAGCGTCTGTACTGGGAGCGCACTGCTTGCAAAGGCCGGTGTGCTGGACAACCGCCGCGCCACGACAAATAAGGCGGCGTTTGCATGGGTTGCCGAGCAGGGACCTAACGTTGACTGGGTTCGGCAGGCCAGATGGGTTGAGGACGGGCCATTTATCACCTCATCGGGCGTGTCAGCCGGGATGGACATGGCGCTTGGGGCCATTGCGACGATGCACGATATTGAAACGGCCGAAAAAGTCGCCCAATGGTGCGAATATAGCTGGCATCAGGACAAAACCTGGGACCCTTTTGCGGCCATACACGGCCTTGTTTGATGGGGGTGCCTGAGCCTCAAGGCTTGATGGCGAAACGCCACCGGCGTCACCCACAGCGGTCTTGACTGCCGGGACGATGTTCAACGTCAAAAGAGCAATGCACGCGGATAGGGGGCCAAAGGCACGGTGGGGTGGCTATATCTCATGAATGGTTGGGGCGGTGTCGCAAACCTGCATCGCGATATCAACCACATGGCGGTGGTGGGTGAGATAGATCGCCTGACCCCTCTGTCCGATCTGTTCCATGACACGGCAGGCCGCGCTGGTACGATCTTCGTCAAAGGTTTCGAAGATGTCATCGCAGAAAAACGGCAGGCAGTTACCTTGCGCAACCATTTGTTCGTGAGCGGCGGCGCGAAGGGCCAAATACAGTTGGAAACGCGTCCCTTTGGACATTTCGGCCACCCGCTTGGCGGTGCCATTGCCATCAACTGCCAATAAAATCTCGTCGGCACCGTCGGGCTGGGTCGTTAGGCGGACATAAGCCCCTTGGGTCAGTGTGGAAAAGCAGCGTTCTGTTGCTGCCATCATGCCGCTGCGGTGGGTGTCACGGTATCGGCGGATTGCCTCGTCGGCCAGTCTGTGCCCAAGTGACAGCTCCAAGTGCTTTAGCGCGGCGTCTTCCAGCTCAAGCTCAAGCGTGGCTTTGGATTCCGTTAGCGCCGCGATATCAGAATCTCCTGTGACTTGGGATAGGGCTTGGCCAGAGTTCACACGCGCTTCGGTCGCTTTGGTCAGGTGGTGCTCTGCGGCAGCCAGGTCGGCTTTGATCGTTTCTGCCTCAGCATCCAGCGTGCTGGTCATGGTTCCGTCGAGAATTTGGCGGGCGGTGGTCATGTCTGCGGCTCCTAGATCCGACAGAACCGCGCGTTCCAATTTGGCCTTTTCGCGACGGTTGGCAATGACCTGTTGCGCCTGTGACGTAGCGCTGCGCAACGCATCGAGCGTGTCAACCAGCGTGCTTTCAGGAAAGATTCGCCCCATGGCGTCAACCTTTTGGTTGATCCCATCCAACTGCCTTTGCCTCGCAGTCTTGTTGGCGTCGGCCTTTTTGACCTTCGCAGAAAGCTCTGCGGCCCGCGCCTCTGCGACTGCGGCGGCTTCAGAGCGTTCGCGCAGCAGTGCAAAGGTTGCGGTGGCGCTATCTGCGAAAGGGAGGTCATGGGCGGCGGCAAGTGTCGCGATGCTTTCGGCAAATTGTGCCTGATCGGTTTCCATCGTTGCCACGCGCTGTGCGGCGTCGGCGCGATTATTTTCGTGCTCGCGCAGACGTCGCAGTGGGTCGAGTGACGCGCGCAGTGTCTGTTGTGCGACGGCATCGCCGAGAAAATCCGAGACCAGACGGCACCATGTTCGCGTAGCCTGTTTGGCCATTTTCTGCGCCGCCGCCTGCCTTTTTATGCGCTGATCCAGGTCGTATTTCAACGTATCAAACGCATCGCGCGCTTTGGTCGTCGCGGCAATCGCTTTGCGCTCGGTCTCTGCCAGAAGGCGCGCTGAGGCCAATGCCCCCTCGAAATCCGGG
Organism: Granulosicoccus sp.; assembly: GCA_047623555.1. Classification (GTDB taxonomy): domain Bacteria; phylum Pseudomonadota; class Alphaproteobacteria; order Rhodobacterales; family Rhodobacteraceae; genus NORP181. Next base: position 14,431 of record JBLHMP010000076.1, on the reverse strand, counting down.
TTCTCAAGGTTCAGATGTGGAATGAGTGCTTCTAGCAAATGCTCGGCTCGATCCAGATCTGATTGGTGTATATCACGCAGCTGCGCGAGTTTGTTTGACGCCTCGACGGCAGCCCCGTGTCGCTGCACCCAGTCCAGCCATTCCGCGGCCGATGGCACGACGGGCATGCCGATCGCGGTTGCGGCCAGATTCACCTTGAACGCAAGCTTGGTTTGCTTATCTCGCAGTACAGCCAAGCGGTTTCCGGCCTGATCGGCACGTGTCACGGACTCGGCATGTGCCTGCTCAATCTGGCGTAATTGCCCGAGGTCGCTGGCATGGGATACGCGGGATTGCATCGCCGTATCCAGAGCCAGCATTGCGACCCCGAAAAGATCGGCGGTCTCTTTGGTCAGTGCCTTTTGATGGCCGTCCCACAGGCGATCTCGCTCAACTCGATAGGCATCAGTCTCAGCATCCGGGGTTAGGCTTCTGCCGGATATCAACTGATCCGCCTGTGCACGGCGGGCGGCGGCATCCTCGGCATGTTGGGTAAGAGCATCCTCAGTTTGATCAATCTTCTGGATGAGATCGGTTTGGCGGTTGGACCATTCCTGTGCGTTGATCAGGCTGGTCGGACAGCTGGGAAGCGCCCCGAACTGTACAGCCCCAGTCGTCAATTCCTCGCGTGCAGCGCGCTCTTTCGTTTCGGCGGTGACGATGTTGTGCCGTGCATTGGCGACGGCAGGGGCCAGATGGTCTACATCGTGGCGCGCAAGAATGTCATCGATCCCAAGTTTAGCAGGCGTTTTGGATGCGGCTGTGTTGTACGTTTCTTTTGCCTCGTCATGCCGGGCGGTCAGGTCGGTGCATTCGTGGGCCTCGGCCTGTGCCGCACTTTCGGCGTCGCGCAACGCCGAAAGTGCGGCTTCAAGCTTTGCAATGTCGGCCAGGGATAGGACAAGGCTGCGAGGGTCAGTTGCCTCTTTTGGGTCAAGGTCGCGCGCAGCAAGGGCCATGGCGGCCTCAGTCTCACGCACCCGGTGACGGCGGCGATCAAGGTCCAGCCCGGCGGTCACATCGCGCGCGCGCAAATCTTCCAAGGCATCCAGCCCCTCAGATAATGTTAGCAGCCTGGGCATCAATTTAACATTGTCCCGGGTCGTGGCCGCCTCTTGGGATTCCTTGGTCAGGCGCGCAATATTGGCCTTTGCCTGACTCTCGTCTGCGAGCAGGCCAACCAGGGTTTCCGGCTCGAAATCCAGCCGCTCGGGGTAGGCCGCGAATGGCGCTATGCACTCTGAAAGGTCGTTGATCTGGGCAAGTAACGGCACAGCACGGCGTTTGGCCGCGACCTGTGCAGCCCTTTCGTGCAACGCATCGCGCGCGCCGCGCGCGTCGCCTTCTGTGGTGCCCGCATCAGCACATGCTTTCTTTAAAATGCGCCAGGCACTGGCCGAGATATCGCTCTCTCGAATATCCTTTTCCACCTGTGCCAGCGTGCGTTTTAATTCAGCTATGCGCGTCTTGCTGGCTCTCTTGCGCCAAATCGCATCGGCGTCTTGGCGCATGCCGTCCAGCACGCTGCTCAGATCGGCCACCCCGGCGGCGGCAGAAAAAAGCAAGCGGCCGATATCACCGCGAGCCTGTGCGATCTCGTCGCCGCCACGTTCAATCGTTTCATCGTCAAGGCAGAGCAATTTGCGGTAATCTTCTTCGGATAGACCCGCCAGATGCGCCGAGAGCGCCGTCTCTGGCAAGGCCGTGCCTGCACCATCGACAAGCGATCCGCTACGTTTGGGCAGGCGTGTAAACCTATGCAACTGCCCGTTGATTTCTAATTCACCCGATACCTGCAAGTTACTGCGCTGATGTTTGAAGGCATATCGCTCACGTAGCGGAAACCCATAAAACAGACGCAGCGCCGCCTCCATCGTGGTGGTCTTACCCGCTTCGTTCACCCCGTAAATAATATGAAAGTCGGGCGTTCCGTTAGCCTTGCCGAAATCAAAATGTTGATCGGTAAAATGGCCAAAGCGATCAAGGGATAAGTTGCGTAAGCGCATTAGCTCTCGGCCCCTTTTATCCGCGCCAACACGCGGCGCGCCCCGGCGTCCGCAAGAGTACGCACCAGCGTTTCGACCGCGGTCTCGTCCGGCAAGAGCCGCGTTCGGATCGCCGGAGGAAGATCCAGAACCATTTCGTCAATTTCTGCCCGTGCCGCGCTGGCAAAGCCCGGTTCACCTCGGATGGTTTCCATGGTGCTGGATAGCTCTTGGGTGGCGGTGGAGGTCCCATCGTTGACCGTTGGTGTGCTGAGATCAAAGATTAGTTTATCCAGCCAGAGATGATCGGTTTCGCGTGCCAGATCAGCGATCTGTTCGCTCCAGTAATCGCGGTCGCGAAGGATATGCCAATGCCGTTTCGGCGCACCAGACAGTGTCAGCCGCAATACCCCGGCCACGGCAGTCAAGGCGTCGGCTGTTGTCCGCAGATGTTCCCGGACCAAGCTGCGCAGAGCGTCATCGTTATCTGTCGCGGTGATATCAAGCGACGACGTGGAAAATTCAACAACCGAAGTTTGTATTTCTTTGACATAGATTTTCTTGTTGGTGATCGTCAAAAGGCTGGCTGATTTCGGTCCGGCCTCGCCGATGTCCCGCCCTTGCGGCATACCGGGCATGACCACCCAGGGGGCCTCGGCGTGGACTTGCCGTTTGTGGATATGGCCAAGGGCCCAATAGTCAAAGTTCATGCCCAACAAATCGCTAAGCGCACAAGGTGCGTATACATCATGTTCTGCCGCTCCGGCGAGGGACGTGTGCAGCATGGCGATATTCACCGCCCCCGCAACAGGAGCAGAAAAGCGCGGTAACAGGCTCTTGGGCGCATGACGGTCAGCAAAGCTGACACCGTGAATCCAGATGTCCTCGGCGAGTTCTACTTTCCCTCCGCGAGCATCGAAAACATGCACATTGTCGGGCAAATCTAGAGTGCCAGTGATCGGGTTTTCTGCATCGTGATTGCCTTTGATATAAAATATTCGGATATCTTTAGCTCGAAGACGGTCCAACTGTCCGATCAAGAACGCAGCGGTGCGCGCGCTACGCTCTTTGCCATCAAAGAGATCCCCCGCGATTAACAGTGCCGACACGCGCTCTGACAACGCGATATCGATGATCCGAACAAAAGCTGCCCGCGTGGCTGCCTGGACGGTTTCACGCAGCGACCTGTCACGCAGCGCCAGCGACTTGAGCGGCGAGTCGAGGTGAACATCAGCCGTATGTAATATTCGAACCAAAAAATTCCCTCCAAACGGAAACCTGGTTGAGGCCAAGTCCCCATTGTATCTGTGAGGGCTTTATCGTGAACGGCGCCACGGGTTTTGTCATCTCTAGAAGATGCTTGATGTTGGTTTCTCCAACGAGGGCAGGGTCTGGTTTCAGAGCCAAAACAATACGATTGCTGCATAAGAAATGGCTAAGATAACGATTTCCGGACGTCTATGCATAGCGCATTTTAATACGTTATGGAACCAGCGGCCGTCGTCGCCGCGATCTGCCCAAAGCTGTCACCAGATCAGAACGTTATGAGGTGGTACCTAGCGCCCCATCAATGCCGCATCAAACGGGTATTTGGTCAGGTTTTCATAGCCATCTTCGGTGATCAGCACCTGATCCTCAAGTTTGATAGTGAACTCTCCACCAACCGCGCCCAGGGCGGCCTCAACGCACAGAACCATGCCTGCCTCAAGCGGGTAATCAAACGCGCCGCCCACCGCCATGTCCGGGTAGGCCACCAATGGCCATTCGTCACACAAGCCAACGCCATGCATCAGACAGCCATATTTTTGCGCCTGAAATTTGTCGTCCAGCACATGGGTCTTGGCCGTTAGCTCGGGGATCATTACGCCGGGTTTCAGCATATCCATGTTGGTCATGATATGCTCATGGGCGTGTTGCATCGCATAGATCATGTCGGCAGGCGGTTTCTGGTCGCCAATCCACCAACTGCGCGAAATGTCGATGCAGATGCCATAGCTGCCGATCAGATCGGTATCAAAGCTGATAATTTCGTTATTCTGGGTGATGCGCGGGCCACATTCCTGAAACCACGGGTTGGTGCGCTGCCCCGAAGTCAGCAGCCGCGTTTCGATCCATTCGCCACCCCGGCGGATGTTTTCGGCGTGCAGAACCGCCCAGACATCATCCTCGGACGTCTTGCCCAAAGGCACGTTTTCACGCGCAAACGTTTCCATCGCGCCAACGGCGGTTTCACACGCATGCGAGGCACAGCGCATCGCCAGAATTTCATCGGCGCCTTTGACCGATCGGGATTTTTCGGTGACCTCTTCGCCGTCAAATATCTCAAAGCCCTGTGCCTGCAGGGCGTGCAGCCCGTGCAACATGACTTTGTCCACGGCAAGGCGTTTATTGCCCGGCGCGTGTTCATTCAGCAAAATCCGGACTTCGTTTGAGAACCTGTCGGCGGCAACGTCGATCTTATCACCACGGTCGAAATAAAAGAAATCAGCCCCGGATCGTTGTTCGCGCACCAAGGGGTTGAATTTACTGAGTAAAGGCGAGTTTTTGTAGTCCCAGATCACCATATATCCGTCGGCGCACAGCAATACACAGCGAAACGGATTATGGGTATTCCAAAGCTGCATATTGGTGCTGTCGGTGGCATAGCGGATGTTAAGCGGGTCAAACATCAACACCCCGCCGTAGCCGCGATCGACAATATGTTGCGTCAGGCGTTGCCAGCGATAGTCGCGCATAGCAGCCAAATTGGGCGGGATCAGCCCGGCCTCTTGCCATTCACCAAAGGCCCGTTGCGTAGGCCCGATTTCAATACGGTCCTGATCGTTTGGGCTGCCGTCGGCCAATGTCTCGCCCCGGTTTGGGTCGATTTTGCGGGTGTCGCGATAATGCTGGTTCATCAGATGGCTTTCTTTTTTCGCTGTCAGGGTCATGTTCAACCCGTCGCGTCGTCCCGTCCGACTTGATAGCGACTAGTTTGCATGTCGTTTTTGCCGACATTCCAGCGCAAAACGCGATAAGCCAGACAGATGAGCGATATTTTGCAAACCAGCCTGCCATATGATCCGAACAGGCCACGGCCATTGCCGGGGATTGCCGGTTTTGACATGTTGGACTGGTTACATGTTGACGAGGTCTATGCCGGTCAGATGGCAGAGCGGGCGCGTCTGTTGTCTGAACACCGTGGTGATGTTCTGGCGTTGGACGACGGCGCGGTGGACGCGGCGCAAGAGCTTTTGGAAACGGTGCTTGATCTGGCCTATGTCGGTGCGCGTGATGTGGTGATGCGGCCCGATGGGGTGCAGGTGGCGGTGGACCGGGCTGATCCGCTGGGCACCTTGGGGCATCTGGTGCAGGAGGACCTGTGCATCCTGCAAAAACACGGCGATGAACATGTGCTGACCGGGGCGATGCTGTGTTTCCCGGCCAGTTGGACGTTGGCGGAAAAATTCATGCGCCCGTTGATTGGCATTCATGACACTGTTGATGACTATGACAGCGGTGTCGCCAAACGGGTGCAGCGATTGTTTGATGGGGTGCAGGTGGGGCGGCCTTTGTGGCGGTTCAACGCGCTTTGGTACGCGGATGCAAAGCTGCATCAGCCCCATAGCGTTCATGATCGCCGGGTGCAGATCGACGAAGCCGCCGCGCAATATTTGCGCAGCGAACGTCAGTGTATTTTACGGCTGCCCAAAACCCGGGCGGTGGTGTTTTCGATCCACACCTACGTGGTGTCGCGCGCCAACCTCAAAGGTATTAGTCCCAACCCATAAGGCCAGGGTTGTTCATGTACTTTGGCGTCAAACTGGAAGGAATGACATCGCCTGCGCCAGGGCGCCAGAGCTTTCCAATCCGACCAGCATGCCACTGAGCGACAAGACCTGGGTGTTCAGTCGTAAATCCTCGCCTTTAACCAGATTGACCACAGCCAGGGACGCGGCCACCGGTGCTGATACAAAACCATCACGCCGGTTTTGCCCCAGGATGCCAGACGACGCACATTATTGTCGCGCATGTCCTCAGGGTCATGTGCATCAATTTCATTGGGATGTGGCTCAAGACGAAAGGCCAGCGATAATGCCTCTTGTTCAGTTAGGGACACTGGACCATCGGGACTGCAAAGCCGTTTTTGACCGAAATACGCGTCGTATTGGCCGGACAGATTAGGGGCCGTTTCATCCACCGGGACGAACCGGGAGGCGTGTTGCCGATCCTCAAGAATTTGCTGCCGTCCACGGACGCGGCGCGGTGAGACGCTAGAGAACGCCCCAAGGAAATCTTGGGTGCCCAGCGCTGTTTTTGGGTCGAGCCATTCGACATATTCTGCTGAATAGGCCTCGACCATGCGATACATCATCACCGCCAAAAGCAGTTCTGAATGGGTTTGATCAGACCGTGCCGGGTCAACCGGGCACAGTGTAATCTCAAGCCGCTGAAGTGGGTCATCGGTTGAACAATCTATCGCGCCCTTGGGGTTGGAGTGTCTGCCCAAATCCCCCCTGACACCAAGGTTTAGTTTAACCAAATATTGGCTTGTCGTGACGCGAGCCATCTGCGTGTTCATCACGCTTTGCCGTTCGACATGATGGTCGTAGTCCTCGAGCGTTGCCGAGACGATACGACTAAATTGATCGAGCGTGTTTTCTTGCGTACCAACAAATACTAGTCCACCGTGATACCTGCCTATATGTGCCATCGGGCTGATCCTCCATTCGGTTTCTTGCAAGGATCAAACTAGAGGTTAATAACGTGTAAACTGTGTTCCAAAATGATTAATACTGGGGCAGTGCTCGCTTTATTCGGGTATGCTGCAGGTCCTGATAGGCACATAAAATAAGGGGAATCCGGGCGATTGGGGCCAGATTCGGGCACACAAGAGGCAGGCTAGCGGCAGAGTTGGATTTGTGTCAGTCGTCGATACGCGCCGCCATGATGGCGATGGCCTTTTGATAAACCCCTGCGGCATTCCATTGTTTAATCACCACAAAATTTGGTTCGCCTGGTTGATAGCCTTTGCCCTTTTTCCAGCCCTTGCGGCGCAGATAATTGGCGGTCGAGGCCAGCGCGTCAGTCTCGTTGTAAAAATCAACCTGGCCATCGCCGGTGGCGTCGACGCCATATTTCAGCGCATTGCCCGGCAGGAACTGTGTATGGCCCAACTCGCCATGTTTGGCGCCCCGCGTGGCGGTGGTAATGGCGCCCTGATCGACCAGCTTTAGCGCGCCAATGGCGTGTGGCACAAAGAAATCCGAGCGGCGGCAATCATAGGAAAGGGTGGTAATGGCGGACACAATCTGGGTGTCGCCCATGAAACCACCAAAGGCTGTTTCCATGCCGTGAATGGAAATCAATATGCCAGCAGGCACGCCGTATTGTTTTTCCAAAGCGGCATAAAACGAAGGGTTGCGCGCCTTGCGGCGTCGTCCTTGCGCCACAATCGTATCGGAGCCCCGAATTCTAAGGAACTTATCCAGCGTATATTTAAAGCTCTTTTGATTGCGATCCGCCGAAATGGTTCTGGTGGCATATTGGGCCTGTGCCAGCGCCGCCAAACCACGCTTTTTCACCCCGGCTTTGCGCGCTTCTTTGGCAAAATCGGTCTTCCAGGTCGCGAACCCAGCGCTGGTATTGCCACATTGGGCGGCCATTACAGCGCCTGGAAAGGCGACAATTGCCGCCACGCAGATCATTCTAATACTGGTTAACATACGACCTTGGTTCCCTGATTTTGGTGTCAGGCTAACCTGCCGGGGCGGAAACGCAAATGAAACCAGCACCGGTTTGACCCGAAACGCCTGGTAGAAGACGGTATTTTGCAGACCCTCTAGCAGGCTCAGGGATGAAGATGTCGCACGCTTGATCCGTCCTGGCCGCAAACATAGCAACAATCAGAACAGTGATGGGCGTTGCCCTTGCCGACCCCCCAATACTTCTCAGGCTGGGTCTGCACCCAGGCGCCAAAACATATTTTTTCACCGCCCCGGCATTCCAGAACATACCGGTTGGTTTTGCTTTCATCCAAAGTATAAACCTTACTCTTGCCGGGCCAGGATCGTTCGAGGTTCTGACTATAGAACACAAGGCTGACAATGTTGGGGTGATGGCTCTTGATGGACATCGGTAAAACATCGGCATGGGCCGCTATAACCGACTGTAAAAACAGCCATATTCCGACAATAATCCGCATATTTCCTCCTTATCGGTTTCCCAGCACTGAAATTGTAGCAGAGGCAGGTTAATTCTATCGCAACACCCGTTTTTACGTGGGCCAGTTTCTGATTGCCGCAGCAAGAGCCCCGTTGACGCACGCCCAAATCCGCCGCCATATTGCGCCAGCATCACAGGAATCCAAATTTATGCACCCAAATCTAAGAGCCAAAGCTATTGCCGTTTGCGACCAAAAAATCGCCCAAAAGGGCGACACTGTCGGACTGTCATTTTATGCGTTTTTCGCCAATCGCAACGATGACCCCGTTGCGCTGATGGAAGTGGCCGAATGGTGGATACGTCAACACCAACTGGATCACTTTGAAAAGGCGGTGAAAATCCGAGAAATGATCGCGTCGGGTAAGTGATGTCGGGGCAATAACGTCTGGGAAATAGAGGTGATGCCATAAAATAGGGCGCCCCAATCGGGACGCCCATTTTGTAGTGTAGGGTGGGTGAAAACCCACGCTGTGCCGTTTAGCAGCTGTAATACATACCGTATTCAACGGGGTGTGGTGTGTGCTCGTAGGTTTGGATTTCTTCCATCTTCAGCTCAATATAGCCCTCGATCTGGCTTTTGGTGAACACGTCACCGGCCAGAAGGAAATCCATGTCAGCCTCGAGTTCTTCCATTGCTTCACGCAACGATCCACAAACCGTTGGGATATCCGCGAGCTCTTCTGCTGGCAGATCATACAGGTTCTTATCCATGGCTTCGCCGGGATCGATCTTGTTCTTGATGCCGTCAAGGCCAGCCATCAACAAGGCTGCAAAGCACAGGTAGGGATTGGCCGCCGGATCAGGGAACCGCGCCTCTACACGCTTGCCGCTGGGGGTTTCGCTCCATGGGATACGAACACAGCCCGATCGGTTGCGGGCGGAATAGGCGCGCAGAACGGGGGCTTCAAAACCTGGGATCAGGCGCTTGTAGCTGTTGGTCGCCGGGTTGGTAAAGGCGTTCAACGCTTTGGCGTGCCCCAGAATGCCGCCGATGAAATACAGCGCTTCCTGGCTGAGATCAGCATATTTTTCGCCGGCAAAAATCGGCTTGCCATCTTTCCAGATCGACATGTTTACATGCATGCCCGAGCCGTTGTCGCCCGCGATGGGTTTTGGCATGAACGTTGCTGATTTGCCGTAAGCGTGCGCCACATTGTGGATCACATATTTGTATTTCTGCAGTTCGTCGGCCTGTTTGGTCAACGACCCATAGATCAGGCCCAGTTCGTGCTGACAGGACGCCACTTCGTGGTGATGTTTATCAACCTTCATGCCCAGACGTTTCATGGTCGACAGCATTTCGCCGCGCAGATCATGGGCTTCGTCGATTGGGTTAACCGGGAAATAACCGCCCTTAACGGCGGGACGATGGCCCATATTGCCCATCTCGTATTCGGTGTCGGTGTTCCAGGACGCGTCAGTTGCGTCGACCTCAAAAGAGACTTTGTTGATGCTGTTGGAATAGCGCACATCATCAAACAGAAAGAATTCCGCCTCGGGGCCCATATAGGCCACATCACCGATACCAGTGGATTTCAGGTAGGCTTCGGCTTTTTGGGCCGTGCCGCGTGGGTCGCGATCATAGGCTTCGCCGGTGTCTGGCTCAACAACCGTGCAGTGCAAGCAGGCGGTTTTTTCTGCATAAAACGGGTCGATATAGACGCTATCGGTGTCGGGCATCAGTTTCATGTCCGAGGCTTCGATGGATTTCCAGCCCGCGATCGAGGAGCCATCAAACATGAACCCTTCGTCAAGGAAATCTTCGTCGACCAGATCAGCAACAACGGTAACGTGCTGCAACTTGCCGCGTGGGTCAGTGAAGCGGATATCGACATATTCAATGCCTTCTTCCGCTATCAGTTTGAGAACTGCGTCTTTGCTCATTCGCTTTATGTCCTTTATTATCAGATAACAGTTAGATCGCGTCCGAGCCGGTTTCACCGGTCCGAATACGAATGGTTTGCTCAATGGAACTGACAAAGATTTTGCCGTCCCCAATTTTGTCTGTCTTGGCGGCGGCAATGATTGCCTCACAGGCTTCGTCCACCTGTTCGTCGTCCAGCACCACCTCAATTTTTACCTTTGGCAGGAAATCCACAACATATTCCGCACCGCGATACAATTCGGTATGGCCCTTTTGGCGGCCAAAGCCTTTGACTTCGATGACGCTCAGACCCTGAACGCCGACGTCTTGCAGAGCTTCTTTGACCTCGTCCAGTTTGAACGGTTTGATAATCGCTTCAATCTTTTTCACTGGGGACTCCTCTTGGCAACTATGTTTGTCTGCGTCAGATCACTTCTGTTTTGCACTCACAATCGGATAGGGTTGTGGGGCAGGGGCAGAGGCGGTCAATTTACGCATTGTGCCTAAATAATGTGCCATTTGCCTGAAAATCAGGCGAAATTGAATCGATGCGAGGATGCTATGTCTGAACTGCTGACCGCCGCCCAAATGCGTGCTGTTGAACAGGCTGTAATGACGGCCGGGGACGTGACCGGGTTAGAGTTGATGGAACGCGCCGGGCGTGGCGTGGTTGAGGCGGTGTTTGAGGAATGGCCGGACCTGGCGGGGTCGTCGTATCGCGCGTTGGTGCTGTGCGGGCCGGGAAATAACGGTGGCGACGGGTTTGTGGTGGCGCGGTTGTTGAAAGAGTGGGGCTGGCAGGTCGAGGTGTTTCTGTATGGCGACGCGGATGGGATGCCAGCGGATGCGCGGGCGAATTATCAGCGTTGGATTATGATAGGGGCGGTACAGCCGATCGCCGTCGATAGCGCTCCGTCGCCGGGGCCGCATTTGGTGATCGACGCCTGTTTTGGAACCGGCACGACGCGCGGATTACCCGAGGTGATGGGTCGGCTTTTTGAGAAGATTTTTGCCGAAAGGAACGAGGCCCGATTTGTCGGCATTGACTGTTTTTCCGGCGATGATCTGGATTCTGGCCGTGCATTGGGAGACGGGCAGGGCAATCCGTTTCCCAAAGACCTGACGGTCTCGTTTCATTCGGCCAAAGTCGGACATTACCTTGAGCCTTTGGCGGGGTGGTCGCGCAGCCTTAGGGTCAAGGATATTGGCCTGCCACATCAACAGGATGTGCAAACCGTTCAGTTGGCGGAGCCGATGCTGTCGCGGCTGAGCAAGGGGCGACAAAACCACAAATACAGCCATGGCCACGCTCTGATCTTGTCGGGTGGGTCTGGTAAAACCGGCGCTGCCAGACTGGCGGCACGCGGTGCATTGCGGATCGGGGCCGGGCTGGTGACGCTGGGGGTGCCGCCTGCTGCACAGATGGAGGTGGCGGGGCATATCACGGCGATCATGCTGCGACGGGTCGCAGATGCGGATGGTCTGGCCGAGGTGCTGTTGGATGATCGGCTGAATGCGATCTGTTTGGGGCCAGGTATGGGGGTAGGGGGCCGTACCAAAGCACTGGTTGCGGTGGCCTTGGGGGATGCAAAGCGTGGGTTGCACCCACCCTACGCCAAACCCAGGGCTGTGGTACTGGATGCGGATGCGTTGAGTTCGTTTGCGGATGACCCGCAGGTGTTGTTTGATCTGTTGCACGCGCATTGCGTTCTGACGCCACATGGCGGTGAGTTCGCCCGGTTGTTCCCGGATATTGCGGCGAATCTGTCGGCGCCTGCAACCACGGGCCCGGCCTATTCCCGGGTGGATGCTACCCGTGCTGCGGCTGCCCGGGCCGGGTGTGTGGTGTTGTTTAAGGGCGCAGATACCGTCATTGCGGCGCCGGACGGGCGCTGCCGCATCAATTCGGCCCATTATGACCGCGCGGCCCCGTGGTTGGCGACTGCAGGGTCGGGGGATGTGTTGGCCGGATTTATCGCCGGGCTGATGGCACGTGGATTGGCCCCGGTGCAGGCCGCAGAAACCGCGGCCTGGCTGCATGTGGAATGCGCGCGATCCTTTGGTCCCGGGCTGATTGCCGAGGATATTGCCGAGGCGCTGCCAAAGGTGTTTCGCAAGTTGGGGCTTTAAAGCGTTTCGCGTTCAATTTGGGTCATATTTAAAGGGGAAACGCACATAAGGTATAAGTGTTGCGAGCGTTTCCCGGTGCATCCTGAAACAGATCCTAAGGCGAAACGCTTTAGGCAGCCGATCGCAGGATGGTGTTGATTTCAGAGCTGATACCGGCGACCTCAAGCCCGCCTGCATAGATTACGTGCGGCTGTGCAAAATGTAGCTGGTGCAACATCAGTGGCTGCACCCCGAGGTCGCAAATAAATTCGCCGTCAATAAGATCTCTGGCCGGCACGATCGCCTGCGCAACACCAAAGAGCGATTGCGCCCGCCAGTCCCGCACAAAAACCAACTGATTTTCTGGCAGGGTCAAATCCTGTTCCGGCCGGGTATGACCCAAAGAGCCTGCGGCGAATCGCACAGCCCGGATCGGCTGATGGGATCGGCTGATATGGTCCAGCGTCACAAAACCAGAATCACGACTGATAATCCGGTCGCCCGGCGACAGGAATTCGACCGGAATTTCTCCGTCTTGCGACAGAATGAGTGTGCCGGACGCAAATCCGGTTTCAGAATTGGGTGGATAAATGGGGTGCGTGTGCAGAAATTTACTGCTTTCGCGCCCGACCGTATTCGGTTTCATGGCGTTCTCGCTCAGGGTTGCCTCAGTATTTTTGTACAAGAATATGACAAAATGGTGTAGCTGTGGTGGCTTTTTTGCGAAAACTTGGAATAAAGTTGCAAATTTCAACCAGTTTCCAGCGCGTTACCAGAATGTTTCTTTCTGCTCGCATCCCGCTGCAACCTTTGCTAAGCAGCGCTCACAAACAGGGAATACCCGGTTTGTAGAGTGCGGGTGTGGCGGAACTGGTAGACGCACCAGATTTAGGTTCTGACGCTGTAAGGCGTGGAGGTTCGAGTCCTCTCACCCGCACCACTTTGATAATAAACGTTTATTTCCCTTATTGATGTGGCTTCGTCATTGCATAAAATGAAAGTTTCACACAGTGTTTCACACAGTGTTTCACACTTTCATGTTTCGTTTCGTTTCTGTTCTGTTCCTTACGATTCTGCGCTGATTTCGAGAGCCGCTTTTGGTTGGCTTGCTGGCGATATTTCTTGACCATTTCGAGCGTCTTATGGCCGGTTACAGACTGAATCTCGGTGTCACTGCACCCCGCTTCTGCCAATTCTTTTGCTGCATTGTAGCGCCACCCGTGGATAACAAAGGCACGGGCGTTGATTTGTTCGCGCACCTCCAGAACCAGCTTCTGCGCGCGCCTTTTGCTGATGGGCTGTGTTAAGTTCTTCGCCAAGATATGCTTGCCGGTGCGAGGCAGGGCTGCGAGATACCGTTGCAGGCGGTCAGGACAGTAGATCCCCAGTTCGGTGCCAGTCTTTTCTTGTGTTACCTGCATGTAGCCTTGATCGAACTGGGCCCACTGCATCGCCAATTCGCTGGCCGGTCCCAATGCAAAGTTCATAAATAGTGCGTTGGGTCGTGTGGCCTTGAGTGTCACAGCATCTCTCAAACGCGGATAGCAGGTTATCAGGCCAAGCCTTGTATGATCCACCCTTGAGTTTTTCCACACCGGATGCCGGATTGCTGGTGGTCCATTCAAGTTCGATAGCTTGTCTGGCCAGTATGGAGATTTGCTCGACCATCGCGTTAGCCTTGCGCCACGTTTCAGCGTAGGCATCAGGGGCGGCTATGACGTCCCGTCGGCGAAGCTTGGTGAAATCCTTATTCCCGTTCTTCTCACGGATAAGCTCCAATGTCCGGCGATACTCAACCTTCGTACTGGTTTTAAGGCTGCGGTATCGCGGAGTCTGGTAATAGCTGGTTATCAAGGCGTGGAATGTGGTTTTTGTGAACATCTGCGCAGCACCTGACCGGATGGCCCAATAGGCGGCGTCAAACTCCTGACTGTCTGGATCGTCGGGCAGGCGAATGTATGTCTTGCCGCGTCGGAAATACCAATACACCCGGCCCTTTCGAGCCACTCCAACGACATATTGCTTTTTCACCATTGGAACACATCGTCCATCGCAGCACCCGATTTTATTGCTTCAAGTTCCTTAACTGATGGGGTGGATGGCTCTTGCTCCAACCAGAGTCGCGACGCGCTGCTTCCCGCGATTGTTGAATGTCACTCAGAACTGACCCGGTATTGTCACCGAGATTTGACCCGCTCAGTCATTATGCTTTGTTCGTCATGATGTGGTC
>JBLHMP010000075.1:0-19102 GCA_047623555.1 Granulosicoccus sp. | reverse complement strand
GGGCGCATCTCGCCACCTCAACCCATTGCGATTGATGAATATTATTCCACTCAGAACGCGCCGATCATCAACACGGGGCTTGCCATGTGACTTTGGAAAGAACGGGGTAAGGCGGGACATCTGGGCGACTGTCAGCCAGAAAAGATCACTCATATCATTGCTCCCGTTTGGGAGCAGTGATTCAGACTTCCATCACAATATCAATGGGTCCTGACCCTAGGGTGATCCCGATGACCGGAACTCTTATCACCGCAGAAATCGACTTTGCCGCCGAGCGCAAACAGGCCGGTTACCTGCGTGTGCCGCATTCTGTTCATCGTTCGGCCTATGGCTGGTTGCCGGTTCCGATCACCGTGATCCGTAATGGCGAAGGCCAACTCTGGTGCTGTTGGCGGGCAATCACGGCGATGAATACGAAGGCCAGATTGTCGTTTCGAAACTCGCCCGCGCACTTGAGGCCAATCAAATACGTGGCCGGTTGATCCTGCTGCCGATGCTCAATTTTCCCGCTGCACAGGCCGGGCTCAGGACCTCTCCGATTGATCAGGGCAATCTGAACCGGCTTTTCCCGGGCAATCCAAAAGGCACGCCCAGCGAGATGATCACGCATTATGTCGAAAAGGTGGTTTTGCCCCTGGCCGACTATTCGGTCGATCTTCATTCGGGTGGCAGTTCGCGGTTCTATCCACCGACGCTGTTGCGCGGCCTGGATCACAGCGCCAAAGAGACCGCCGCGTTGAGGGTCATGCAAGAGGAGCTTGATTAGCCCTATGCATGGGTGTTCACATCCGGTGGTGGCCTGTCCTGCACGGCGCGCACCGCCATGGAGGCCGCCAATCGCAACGGTGTCATCAATGTGATGACCGAACTGGGCGGTGACGCCGGGTATTCTGCACCGCACAGAACGTGGGCTGTACCGGCTGTTGCAAGGCCTTGGGATGTTGCCCGGCTAGCCTCGCCCGACACACAGGTTTTTGCCGCCGAACCGGCACTGTTTGACGACACGCACCGCTCACTTGGGGCGGGGGAACGGATCGCTAACCCCAAGGGCCAGCGCACAATTTGCGACACGATTATGACGCCGATCCCCAATGCTGTGACCTTCCCGATTAACCGGGACTTGTTAGCGAGCGGCGTTGTTGTCAGTGACAATGAGGTGCGCGCCGCGATCCACTTTACCTTTGAACATTTCAAGATCGTCACCGAACCCGGCGCCGTCGTGGGGCTTGCCGCAATCCTGAATGGACGCGTTGAAATTGCGGATCGGACCGTCGCCACAATACTAACCGGCGGCAATATCTCGTCCACACGATTTGCCAGATTATTGGAGGGGACCGATGCCTGATTTCAACTTTGACGAAGACATCGACCGCCGCCAGGTTCCGGCCCTGAAAGGGCACAAAATGGTGCTGGGGGCCGATGGCATGGACCTGTTTGCGCGGCTGTCGCCGACATGGATTTTCACGCGCCACCTGCGGTGCTTGCGGCACTGACTGCGCCCGCCACCCACGGTGTATTTGGCTATGAAACGGTGCCCGACGGGTTGATAAGCGCGAAGATCTGGATGCTCAGGCGCGGGCCATGCTGGAGGAAGACCAGCGATCACCCAGCACCGAAAAAATCGCTGTGTTTCAGGCAATTTCACGGGTGATCCGGGAAAGCAGCCGCAAGTTTGTCATCATGGACACAGATCAGACCAAGATCATGATCGTGACGCTGCCGGAAACCACCCCGGTGCTTGAGGCAAGTCATTTGCAAGATGACCTACGCCGCCGGGATCAAACCTTGGGTTGGATTATCAATTCCAGCCTTGCCGCCGCCGAAACCATCCAACCGTTGCTAAGCAAACGCGCCCGGTCCGAGCATGAGTTGATTGCCGAAGTCCGCGATGAACTGGCCCAGCGCTATGCGGTTGTCCCAACGCAAGCCGATGAGCCCGTTGGTGTTGAAAAGCTGGGGCCTGTGTCGCATGGCCCGCGAACGGTCGGCTGCCTGATAAGGCTATGAAACCGGTTGGGGGCAATTGCCCCCGACATTTCACTGCAATGTCACGGTCTGGAAATGACGCTGTGGCCCAGACCGCTCACTATGGCCGGAACGTCCGCACATGAGATCGACCCCGGGTGTCAGAACATCGCCATCCATACGCCTGCGAACATCAATATGCCGCCAAAGCTCACCCAAGTGTGCCAAGCCGCATAGCGGAAAGGCATGGTTTTGCGGACATAAAAGGCCGTGCCGATGACATAACAGGCGGCTCCACCGATGATGCACCACAAGGTTTCCACAGGTACGGTTGTGAGATCAGGCAAAGCGCACAGACCGACGGCCCCCAATCCAAGGTATGACGCTGTTGACCAACGTGATTTGACCGTTTCGTTGGTGATTTTGTTCCAGATCGCCAAGGCCGTCAGCCCCCAGCTAACCCAAAGCAGGGTCAGGGTCCAAGCTGTGCCAGCTTGAACCAAAAAGGGTGTGAAAGTGCCGGAAATGCTCAGGTATATCGCTGCGTGGTCTATGCGGCGTAACAGCTGGCGCCGACCATGCCAGGGCGAAAAGTGGTAGGCGCTGGACGCCACGTTGGAAACAAGCGCGCAAAGCACATACAATACGACAGCGAAAATAAGTTTATTTTCAAGGCTATAGACCGATTTTGCAATGAGTAAGCCGCCTGCCGTTAGTATCAGAACAAGTCCGATAATATGCACAGCCAGGTCGGCACGACGGTGCGCCAGATCAGGGCTTGGATAGGTTGATGCGGTCATGATGGCCTCTGACAAAGGATCATCATGCGCTACGTGCGAACGCGCTAACTGTCCACAATTCCGGCGCGTCAATCGGAATACTATCCGTGCCATTGCTGAGACCAGACAGAATTTTTGATGAAACCCTGTCCAAAAAAAACTTCGAGCCCAGCCCAAAAACCTTGCTCTACTTTGCGCTACATCAAATTTGGAAAATTCCGCTTGGTTTAAGAGTTGCATATCTGAAGCCATAACTGGGATTCTTCTATGTCTGAAATCCTCACCAAGTCACGGGCGCGGAATATATTCTATGGGGGATCGTTGTTCTTCATAGTGATATTCGGCGTGCTGACTTATCACAGCCACCGATACATTGTTGACGTGTCCACCAAAGGTATGCCGCTCACCGAAGAGGTGATTTTGGGCAAACATGTCTGGGAACGCCACAGCTGTATCAACTGCCACACCCTGCACGGAGAAGGCGCGTATTTCGCACCAGAACTGGGCAACATCATGACCCGTTGGGACGTGATGGACAACCCGGAAGACGCCTATGAAGTTCTTGACGGTTGGATGAAAGCGCAACCTTCGGGCGTTCAAGGCCGTCGCCAAATGCCGTTTTTCGAGATCAACGATGCGGAAATGCGCGGCCTTGCCGAGTTCCTGCGTTGGGCAGATCAAACCGACACACAGGGCTGGCCGCCCAATGATGCGGGCTAAGGAGTACCCTCATGAAATATCAATCACAAAAAGTGGCCTATGCCTACTTTGTCGTCGCGCTGGGCCTGTTTGCCATACAGGTTCTGGGCGGATTACTCGCCGGTTGGATTTACATCTCACCTAATTTTCTGTCGGAATTGCTTCCGTTCAATATCATCCGGATGATCCACACCAACGCCTTGATCGTTTGGTTGTTGCTTGGCTTTTTCGGCGCTGCCTATTTTCTGGTGCCCGAAGAAAGCGAATGCGAGATTTATTCGGTCAAGCTCGCTTATCTGCAACTGATCATTCTGGTGGTCGGCACCCTGGGCGCGGTCATTGGTTATGTGTTTCACATCCACGGCGGGCGTGAATTTCTGGAACAACCTGTCTGGGTGAAACTGGGCATTCTGGTCGCGGCGCTTATCTTTCTGTTCAACATCACCATGACCGTTTTGCGGGGTCGCAAGACCGCCATTACCAATGTGTTGCTGACCGGGTTGTGGCTGCTGTCGCTGCTGTGGGTTTTTGCCTTTATTGTACCCGACAACCTGCCGCTGGACAAAATGTACTGGTGGTTTGTCGTCCATCTGTGGGTCGAAGCCACATGGGAATTGGTGATGGCGGCAATCCTTGCCTTCCTGTTGCTAAAACTGACTGGCGTTGACCGCGAAGTCATCGAAAAGTGACTGTACATCATCGTCGCCACCGCGTTGTTTTCCGGTATCCTTGGCACAGGTCACCATTTCTATTGGATCGGTACACCGGGATATTGGCAGTGGATCGGCTCGATCTTTTCAACCATGGAGGTCATCCCGTTCTTTGCCATGATGAGCTTTGCCTTTATCATGGTCTGGAAGGGCAAGCGGAACCACCCCAACAAAGCCGCGCTTTTGTGGTCTTTGGGATCGGCAACAGTGGCGTTCTTTGGCGCGGGTGTCTGGGGCTTTTTGCACACGCTGCACGGGGTTAATTTCTACTCACACGGCACCCAGATCACAGCGGCCCATGGCCACCTGTCGTTCTATGGCGCCTATGTGGCGATGAACCTGGCGATCTTTACCTACGCCATGCCAATCCTGTTGGGCCGCGCGCCATATAACCAAGTGCTGAACATGGTCAGTTTCTGGCTAATGACCGGCGGTATGGCATTCATGACCATAGTGTTGACCTTTGCGGGGACCATTCAGACCCACATGCAACGGGTTATCGGTGAATACTTCATGGACGTGCAGGATATGCTCACCATCTTTTATATCATGCGCTTTGGTGCCGGTATCGCGGTGGTCGCAGGGGCATTGTTGTTCATCTACGCAACCCTTGTGCCGCGGGAACATGAACTGTTCGCCAAAGGCAGCGTCGACAAAGGCGCCAGAGAGAAAACATGAGCATGGAACCCCGCAGTTTCGAGCTGCCATTCTATCAGCCGGTGGCCCAGGAATGTGCTTTGTTTGAGACGGCTCATAAAAACGGTTTGCCCCTTCTTTTGAAGGGGCCGACCGGCTGCGGCAAGACCCGCTTTATCGAACATATGGCGGCACGCACCGGGCGGCCTTTGTATACGGTTGCCTGCCATGATGATCTGTCAGCGGCGGATTTGGTCGGGCGTTATTTGCTGCGCGGCGGCGAAACCGAATGGGTTGATGGCCCATTGACCCGCGCCGTGCGCGAAGGCGCGATCTGCTATCTCGATGAAATCGTCGAGGCCCGCAAAGACGTTACTGTTGTTTTGCATCCGCTTACGGACAATCGCCGCACTTTGATGCTGGACCGCACCGGCGAAGAACTGCACGCACCCGATGGGTTCATGTTGGTGGCGAGCTATAATCCCGGCTATCAAAACGTGCTGAAACGGTTGAAACCATCAACCCGGCAACGGTTCCTGTCGATCTCTTTCGACTTTCCGGAACCGGCGTTGGAAACCGTGATTGTGGCGCAGGAAAGCGGGCTGGACGAGGCGCGCGTGAAATCGTTGGTGCGGCTGGCGGGGCATATCCGGGCGTTATCAGGCATGGACCTTGAGGAAGGCGTATCCACCCGGTTGCTGATCTATGCAGCGCAGTTGATTGCGGGCGGCATGAATGTCGATCTGGCATTGCAGGCTTCGGTGATTGAGCCGCTAACAGACGAGCCTGATGTGCAAACCGCGCTGCGCGATTTGATCACTGTCGTTTACGGGTAATCTGATGGCAATCCGCCCCCTTGATCTGATGGAGCCAGAAGAGACCGTTGGCAAACTGTGGCATGACTATGCCACAGGCGTCGGCGCCTCGGTTGAGCATGTCGAAACCTCGGTTCCGTTGGGCGATGTAATGCCCAGTCTGGTGCTGATGTATCGCGCGCTTGGTGGTGGCGCGAATGTCGAACTGGGCGAGGCCGCCCTGACAGTATCGCCGCATCGTTTGTCGATGAAACGCAAGCTGGGCACCCAACAGGAACGCCTGCACCATTCGCGATTTGATGGCGAGCGGCTGCGCCTGCCGCCACAGATCACCCGGTTTGAAACCCCGCGCCTGAACCGCACGCTATACCTTTGGTTGGCAGCTTTGGCGGCGCATGCCGATGTTAGGCCACGGCCACAGGATGCGTCGCAGGCCGACGTTGTACAACTGGCGCTGGCGCGTGATGCGATGGCGTTGACACTGTCAGGCTGCCCCGGCCTGCGTTGGTTTTTCCGCGAGGCCTGCGCGGCGCTGTTGCAGAGCCGCAAACGCCCGACGTTGCCGAAATACGAGGCCGCGATTGAGGCGGTAACCTGCCATCTGTTGGGCGCCCCCTGCCCCAAGGATGCAACAGCCACCACCATTTTGCAGGCCATGGATGACGCCGATTTATTGGCAACCCTGACGGCCCCAATGACGTATTTACCATTTGCCACGGTTGATCTGTGGCTGGCCATCGACGCCCCCGGCGGCGGCACATCTGATAGCCGGTTGGACGAGGACGCCAAAACCGCGACTGCGCCCGAAACCGCAGGGACCACCCGCAAAACCGCCAGCCGTGAAAACCGCGACGAGGCAAACCGCAGCGACAGTTTCATTCTGCACCGGTTTGAGGCGATCCTGAGCTGGGTCGAGAGCATGAACCTGAACCGGGACGTCGATGATGATGACGACGAAGAAGCGCAAAAGGCCGCCGATGATCAGGATCACATCGCCCTGTCGCGCCATGATCGCAAACTGGCAAGCAAGCTGCGTTTGCATCTGGATCTGTCGCCGGATGATGCCGAACACGAACGGTTAGCGGGAAAATACACCTATCCGGAATGGAACCACCGCAGCCGCTCCTATCTGCCCGATCATTGCCGGGTATTGGACGCATGGGCCGATACCGATGCGCTGTTTCCGTTGATCCCTGACCCAAAACGCCTGCGCGACGTGCGCCGCCAGTTTGAGGCCCTGCGCCCGCGCCGCATTCTGCGTCCGCGACAGATTGAAGGCAGTGAACTGGACCTTGATGCGTTGATCGCGGCGCAAATCGACATCCGCGCCACCGGTCAGGCCAGTGATCGCATCTATCAAAGCCTGCGCCAGATTGAGCGGGACAGGTCGGTGGCGTTTTTGCTGGATACCTCGCGTTCAACCGAATCCGCCCTGGGCGACACCTGTGTCATCGACGTGGCCCGCGAAGCGCTGGCCGCCCTTGCCGGTGGCATTGACGCCAGCGGTGATCGCCTGGGCATTTGGGGGTTTTCATCGCTGAAACACGACCGGGTATTTCTGAACCGCTGCAAAGGTTTTGACGATCCAATGACCCCGGATGTCACCAACCGCATCTGCGGCTTGCGCCCCTGCCATTACACCCGACTAGGGGCCGCGATCCGCCACATGACCGCGATGCTGAATGAGGAACAATCCGCCCGTAAACTGATGTTGGTGCTAACCGATGGCAAACCCAACGATCTGGACCACTATGAGGGCATTCACGGCATTGAGGACAGTCACATGGCCGTCCGCGAGGCCCGTCGTCACGGTCATACGGTGCACGCTATCATCATTGATCAGGACGGCCAAGACTGGTTCACCCGCATCTTTGGCCGCGGTGGATTTACTCTGCTGCCAAACCCGGCACGCCTGTCACGTGCGCTTCCCGATATTTACCGATCCCTCATACAGGAGACCTGAAATGGCCCGTTTTTCCCTATTCCTCATTGGCCTTGCGCCTATGTCTGCACTCGCTCAGGCCTATGAACGACCGATCCCACAACCCCAAAGCGCTACTGCAGAATTCTGGTTTTTTATGGCGTCTTTGTCTCTGATTGCTGCACTGGGGGCCGTTGGATGGCTGATCAAGAAACGCTAAACACCGACTGGAGCGTTCGGCGCATAACGCTGGTGCTTTACCCGTTCGGAGCCGGGGTCATGGCGCTGAATGTGTTCTTTGCATCGCTGATCGGATCATGGATCGGCTGGCCGGTGCTTGCCCCAATACCGTCGCTGGCGATTGGCGCGGTTCTGGGCCTGCCGACGACCCTCTGGTTTGCCCGCTACATCAAAGGTCTGATGCGACAAGCCGCCAAATCCTAGGGTCAGGACCAGAGGGATAAGTGCCTGCCCATCACTGGGCAGACTTTGTTCATAGCGTGCGATTAATCAACACATTCCATCAGCATCGTTCCCGCGCCAGTGTTTGAAATCGGGATGTGATAGTTTTTGTTGATCACGTTCACCGTGTCGCCAAGCGCGCCGCGCATCATCATCCACATCAGGAACTCGGTGCCTTGCGCCCCGGCCTGACGCACCAGTTCATGGCGGCTGATCTTGGTCAGCGCCTCGGGATCGGTGACGATCTTTTCCATGCACATTTCATCAAATTCACGGTTGATATGGCCGGCACGTTCACCATCAAGCTGATGTGACATCCCGCCAGTACCCAGAACCACAACTTTGACGTCCTCGGGATAGCTGCGAATGGCGCGGCCCAGTGATTTACCAAAATCCAGCGCCCGCTTTAGCGTTGGAATCGGGTGTTGCACGGTGTTGGCGCTGATCGGGATGGCGCGTGGCATGTTGGGATTGTCGCCCAAACCTGGCCAAAACAGCTGCATCGGGACAGTAAAGCCATGGTCTACGGCCAGTTCCTGACAGGATGTAATGTCAAATTCGTCCTCAACCATGCCTTCGATGATGTGCCAAGACATTTTGGCGTCACCGGGGAATGGCGGCAGTTCTTTCAGGCCCCAACCTTCGTCCTCGTTTTGGTATTCATGCGCCGCGCCAATGGCAAATGTCGGCATCTGGTCGAGGAAAAAGCCAAGCCCGTGATCGTTGTAAATATTGATCACAACATCGGGTTTGACGTCCGCAAGCCATGCGTGAATTGGCGGATAGGCGTCAAAAAACGGTTTCCAATAGGGGTCTTGTTGCAGGTCGTTTGCAATCGCATTTCCGACTGCGGGAATGTGAGAGGTGGTAATACCACCAAGTAATTTCGCCATGATCAGTCTCCTTGCCGCAAAAGTTTTTCTTTGAATTCTTCGGTGGTCACGCCGGTTTGCTGAGCGCCAACATCCTGCACCGACAATTTGTAAATCCCGGCGAATTTAGCGAGGTAATAGATGTTGCCACCTGCCGCGATCATCTCAAGCACGTTCTTGTTTTCGCAGGCCTGAATTTGCGCCTCATTCAGCTTAAACTTGACGTAATAGGCCGCCCGGTCTGCCAGATATTCTTCGCGTGCGGCGGCACCGTTAAAGGAATGGCACATCTTGTTCAGCGCATAGCCCTTCATCGCCATTTCCCCGTCAAACAGCGTCGTTCCGGGTATTGGTGTGTGGTGGTCAAATTCTTCAACTGACATTTTCTGATCCTTTGTTTTTCGCCCAATACAACCGCATGGGATTATCCACGAGCAGCTTTTGCATCTGCTCTGGGGTGCGCGCGATGCGCGATATGTGATCGACTAAAACGCCGTCATCCGGCATGTGTGATTTCATGTTGGGATGCGGCCAATCAGTTCCCCAGATCACCCGATCCGGGAACTGCTCAACAATGCTGATGCCAAAATCGACGACATCATCATAGGGTGGGCCAGCAACAGTCAGCCGCTCGGGGCAGGTCACTTTGGCCCAGATGTTATCATTTTCCGCCATCAGCCGGATAAAGCTTTGAAAATCAGGATGATCGACACCTTTGGTCACGTCCGGACGCCCCATATGATCGACCACAATGATCGTCGGGAGCTGCGTGAGGAACGGTTCAAGCTCTTCCAGATCCTGGGCTTCGAAATAGACAACGATGTGCCAACCCAGGGTTTTGATCTTTTCGGCAATGCCCAAAAACACCTCTTTTGGGGTGTCATCGACAAGGCGTTTAACAAAGTTAAAGCGCACGCCGCGCACCCCTGCATTGTGCATTTCCTGCAGTTCATCCATGGTGATGTCAGGACCAACTGTGGCAATGCCACGCGCCAGATCACCCGCCGCGTTCAGCGCATCCACAAGGGCGCTATTGTCTTTGCCATGACAGGTCGCTTGCACGATAACATTGCGCTGAAAGCCCAGAAAATCACGCAACGCAAACAGTTTGTCTTTGCCCGCATCGCAAGGTGTATATTTACGCCCCGGGGCAAATGGAAATTCATCCGCAGGCCCGAAAACATGGCAATGGGCATCCACCGCGCCAGCCGGAAGGGTCAGGTTTGGTTTCTTTGGGTTTGGATGAAAGACAAGCCAATCGGCATCCATGATACGTTCCTAATTTGGGCCCCCAAGACCACCACATGACGTAGTTTGCAGGGTGAAGACAACCTTGAACAAATTTGCACAAATGCCCACTTCAAAACAAATCAATAGGTATAATTTTTTGCTATAGATAGCCGATTTGCATATTCTTTTCACAGCCACCACAATCCGCAGGATCACCCGCTAATTAATGTCCATAAATTAGTTGACAGGGTCAATTTACCATTCAATTTGGATAGATAATCTAAAAGCCAACCCATTATTTCAGAACCGGCATCAGTTTCACACGCATGGGCCCGCCACGACGTTTATGCGCCCGGAACTTGGCAAACATATCACCGGCACTATCGAAAAAACCAATATCATCACCGACGTTCGAAATTTGCAAAACCCAATTTTTCCTGTAAGGTTTCGATATTCTTTCCCCCAGACGCAATGATTTCTGCCCAGGTATCATTGCTGTTCAATATTTAGCTGATCGAGGTCAAAATGAGAATTTGCGTAGCGGGCGCCTATGGTGCTTTTGGGATCAAACATCTGGATGCCCTATCCGCAATTGAGGGCGTTCAGGTCACCTCAGTTATGGGTCCAACACAGGCTAAAATCGACGCTTTGGCCGCCGACCGTGGCATCGGCCACGCGTCCACGAACCTTGCCGAATGCCTGGCGCGTGACGATGTCGATGCGGTGATTTTGTCGACGCCAACGCAACTTCATGCGCAGCAGGCGATTGCCTGTATGCAGGCGGGGAAACCTGTTTTGGTCGAAATCCCTATGGCTGATAGCCTTGCTGACAGCAAGGAAATCGTGCGCGTTCAGGACGAAACCGGCGTGCTGTGCATGGCCGGCCAAGTGCGCCGCTTTAACCCCAGCCATCAGTGGATTCAGAACAAAATAGCCGCTGGCGAGCTCAAGATCCAACAATTGGACGTTCAAACCTATTTCTTTCGCCGCACCAATACCAATGCCAAAGGCGAGGCGCGCAGCTGGACGGACCATCTGTTGTGGCACCATGCCTGCCATACGGTCGACCTGTTCCAATATCAAACAGGCGAGACCGTTTCCAAGGCGTTTGGATTACAGGGCCCGATGCACAAAGACCTGGGTATTGCGATGGATATGGCCATCGGCATGAAGACGCCAAGCGGTGTCATTTGCAATCTGTCCCTGTCGTTCAACAATGATGGCCCGTTTGGGACGTTCTTTCGCTATATCTGCGATAACGGCACCTATCTGGCGCGTTACGACGACCTTTTTGATGGCAATGAACAGCCGATTGATCTGTCCGATGTTGCGGTCTCTAACAACGGAATTGAACTGATTGACCGGGAATTCATTGCAGCGATTGCCGAAAAGCGCGAACCAAACGGGTCCGCGCAACAGGTGCTTGCCGCGATGGAAACGCTAGACATGATCGAACGCTCATTTGACTGAGCTATAGGGGAAAGCAATGCGGTTTGCTTTCCCCATGCTGCTGCTTTTAGAACGGCAACCCGACATAGTTCTCGGCCAACGACTTAAGAGCCGCTTCTGACGAAAACAGATATTCCATCTCGGTATCCTGAAGACGGTTATCATAGTCGATATTGTCAGGGAATTTGTGCAACAACGAAGTCATCCACCAGGAAAAACGCTGGCCTTTCCAGACACGTGCAAGGGCGCGTTCTGAATAGGCATCAACCCCGGTATCGTCGCCGCGTTTGTAGTGATCCAACAGCGCGTGATAGAGATAATAGATATCTGACGCAGCACTATTCAAACCGCGCGCACCGGTTGGCGGCACGATATGGGCGGCATCGCCCGCCAGAAACAAATTACCATAACGCATTGGTTCCGCCACAAACGATCGCAAAGGTGCTATGCTTTTCTCGATGGACGGGCCAGTTTCAAGGGTGTTCGCCACATCATCCGGCAAGCGGAGTTTGAGCTCGGCCCAAAATGCATCATCTGACCAATTATCGACCCTTTCGGTCAACGGCACCTGAATATAATAACGGCTCAGGATCTGCGACCGTAGCGAGCAAAGCGCAAATCCACGATCGGTGCTCGAATAGATCAGTTCAGAAGAGACCGGTTTGGTGTTGGACAAGACGCCAAGCCAACCAAAGGGGTAAACCCGTTCGAATTCTTTGATTTTGTCCTTAGGAATGGCTTTGCGGCTGACCCCATGAAACCCATCGGCACCAATAATATAGTCGCATTCTATTTTGGTTTCGCTGCCGTTTTTGGTGTAGGTCACCGACGGTCTGTCGCTTTTGAGGTCATGCAATTGCACGTCCTCGACCAGATGAATGACATTGCCGCTGGCCTTTTCGCGGGCATCATACAGATCACGTGTCAGCTCGGTCTGGCCATAGATCACAACCGAATTTCCGCCGGTCAGCGCGTTTAAATCCATTCGGTGACGCTTGCCCTTAAAGGCAATCTCGATCCCGTCGTGAATTTCGCCTTCGCGGTCCATCCGCTCGCCGCATTTGGCCTCGCGCATCAGGTCGGCAAAACCGTGTTCAAGAACCCCGGCGCGAATCCGGCTTAGGACATAGTCTTTGGTGTGCTTTTCCAGCAAAACATTTTCGATACCCTGAAGATCCAGAAGCTGGGACAGCAGCAACCCCGACGGCCCACCGCCAATAATGCAAATCTGTGTGCGCATGATGTTTCCTTTTGTGTCCCGTACTGATGGATTGAAACATGGTTTGGCGGAATGGACTTATCCCTGAAATACTGGTACTTTTAGAACATGAGTGCAAATTCACGGTCCACAAAAATCCCGGCCTATTCCCTTTACGGGGAAAGCGCTGAATTCCCCGATATCCTGCATTGCGAACGGATCGGTGATCGCGCAGGCCTGCATGAGTGGCATATTTCACCCCACAGGCACCTAAACCTACATCAAATTTTCCTGATTTCTGCGGGGCATGCATCCATGACTATTGATGGTATGGCACATACCGTACCCGCGATGTCGGTGGTGACGATTCCACGCCATTGCGTACACGGTTTTGTTTTTGAGGCGCAAACCAAAGGCTTTGTTTTGTCGATCCCCTCTGCCGAAGTTGCAGCGGTTATGGCATCAGATGCGGCCTTAGCCGAGATGTTTTCGGCCGCCAGAATTGTCCCGGCAACAGGCAAATTTATCCGCGTTCTGGAAACCATCAATGACGAATACCAATCGGACAATTGCGCCCGCGTTTCGCTGCTGCGCGGATTGGTGATCCAGCTGGCCTGCTATCTGGCGGCAAGTGCCGCAACCGAACGTCAGATGATCAATCCGGTTCACGGCAAAATCACTGATTTTGAGAGCCTGGCCCGTGAACATTTCGCGCAAGGCTGGAAGGTTTCAGACTATGCCAGCGCGCTTGGAATTTCCACGACCCACCTGAGCCGCCTAAGCCGTGAGGTTCTGGGGCAGTCGCCAAAGGAATATCTTCACACCCTGACAATCCAAGAGGCCAGGCGATTGCTGGCCTATACAAAAATCGACGTTGCCTCGGTTGGCTATCGGCTTGGAATTGATGATCCATCGTATTTTTCACGGATATTTATGCGCCAGACGGGGCAGTCCCCGCGCGCGTTCCGGGCCATATATGAAGTCGAATAGGCGGCACACATGTGTACAAAGCTGAGACCGCATCAAACCCGTAAAAATGTGTCAGTGGCAAGAGGTGTTGCAAAACCTCGGGGGCGAGCCGAAAATTTACTCCCCTTGCACATCCCCAAATTGAGCATAGGGCTAGGGTAAAGTTCCTAACCGGAAAGACCGCCCTCTCGTGTATAATCTTTCACTTTATCTGCTGACCATCGCGATCTGGGACTCGACCTGGATCATGGCGCCCTATCAGGTTGAAACCACCACGGCGCTGCAATCAGTGTTCTTTCGATACGCCATTGCGGCGCTGCTCTTGTAGGGCCTGATCAGCGCCACCCGCGCTCGCAATCGCCATTCTCTATACGTTCACTGGCAGTTTTTCCTGATGGGATCGTTCCTGTTTTGCTGGAACTATGTGCTGTTTTACACGGCCACCGCCTGGGGGCTGACCACCGGTCTGATCGCTTTGATATTCTCGCTGATCATCACCATGAACATGGCCAACAACGCAATTTTCTTTGGCGAACGTCCCAAGCGCAGCACCCTGATTGGCGCCGCAATTGGGTTGCTTGGTATTTCCGTGGTGTTTGCTCAGGACATTGCCGATCTGTATGGAGAGGGCAAAATCCCGGCCATTCTGCTCTGTGTGGCCGCCACATATCTGGCCTCGCTTGGCAATATGATGTCCAAAACGCTGCAACGTCAGGGCATTTCTGTCACTGGATCAAACGGCTGGGGCATGACCTATGGCACGCTGACCTTGCTGGTTGTTGTGCTGTTGTTTGATCGACCGGTACATTTGCCGCTCACCCTGCCGTTCCTGTCCAGCCTGGCCTTTCTGGCTATTTTCGGATCGGTCATCGGATTTTGGAGCTATCTGACGCGTTTTGGGCCGCGTTGGCGCAGACAAGGCCGCCTATGCAATGATCGTATTCCCGATCTGAGCGCTGATGATTTCATGGATGTTTGAAGGTTTTGAATGGAGCCCGGTCAAAATTGCCGGCGTTGGCATCATTTTGATGGGCAACTTGTTTATCATTGGTCGCAAACCCACTCCTGCACAGTGATCCGTGCTTGCCGTGACCAGACATTTGCTGTTGGTTTGATCTGTTACTTGTCCCTGCCCAAAAGGAATTGCCCCAATGCCTGTGCTGCCAGATATCGCCGCCAATACTGACGCGCTGACCACGATTTTCAAAGACCTGCACGCACACCCGGAAATCGGGTTTCAGGAAAAACGCACCGCTGAAATCGTCGCCAAGCATCTGCGCGATTGGGGTGTCGACGAGGTGCATACCGGCATCGCGGGCACCGGTGTTGTTGGCCTTATTCAGGGCAAAACCCGTGGCAACCGGCGCATTGGCATACGCGCCGATATGGACGCCTTGCCGATCCATGAAAACACCGGCCTTGATTTTGCCTCGCAAAACGACGGTGTGATGCATGCATGCGGCCATGACGGACACACAACCATGTTGTTAGGCGCGGCCAAACATCTGGTTGAAACACGGAATTTTGACGGCACGGCGGTGCTGATTTTTCAACCCGCAGAGGAGGGTCTGGGCGGCGCGCGCGGCATGTTGGCCGATGGGTTGTTTGAACGGTTTCCCTGCGACGAAGTTTACGGCATGCATAATTCGCCCAACGGCCAGCCCGATCAGGTTACGATCACCAAAGGCGCGGCAATGGCCGGGGCCTCGTTCTTTGACATCACGGTGAATGGCGTCGGCAGCCACGCCGCCATGCCAAGCCATTCCCGTGATGCGGTGATGATCGCAACCGGGTTGGTGCAACAGCTGCAAACCGTGGTCAGCCGCAACATCCCGCCATCAGAACCTTGCGTTCTGTCGGTCACCCAAATCCATTCTGGATCGGCCTATAACGTGATCCCGGAAACCGCGACAATGGCCGGAACCTTGCGGTTTTTTGCCGATTCAGTGCGGGATCTGGCCCAGACCCGCGTGCGCGAACTCTGCGCCGGATTTGGCGCCGCACATGGCGTCACCATCGACGTTGAGTTCCGCGAGATTTTTGATGTTCTGGTCAATGACGACGATCTGTCCGACGAGTACCTCGCCGCTGCGCGTGATATCGTTGGCGATGATCACGTCACCGAGACCTTTGATCGGGTCACCGGATCTGAGGACTTTGCCGATATGCTCAAGGTGGTGCCGGGCTCTTATTGCCGGGTCGGCCACGCGGGCACGGTATCACTGCACAACCCCGGTTTCGTGCTTGATCCGGCGATATTGCCAGTCGGAGCCTCGATCTTGGCGCGCATTGTCGAACGCCGACTGGAGCTGTCAGAATGAGCGGCGGGGTCCCGGTCTTTGATGGCCACAACGATACCATCATGAAACTTGAACTTGCGGCGCGCGATGGCCAACCGCTGGATTTTTCAGGTCACACCCCAACATTGGACATCGATTTGCCAAAGGCTCGCAAAGGCGGGCTTGTCGGTGGGTTCTTTGCCATGTTCACACCGTCGCGCATTGCCAATGGCAGCGCGGAAATGGATATACAGGATCCGGCGAATTTTGCGCAGGTCGACCAATCCGTTGCATTAAATTTCACCCTGGCAATGTTCGCCCGCCTGCGCCGCCTATCCCGTGAATTGCCCAATGACCTGGCCATATGTGGCGATGCCGCCGACATCCGCGCCGCAATGAACAGCGGCCAAATCGCCATCCTGCCCCATATCGAAGGCGCGGCCTGTATCGACACTGACCTCAACGCGCTTGAGGTTTTGCACGCCGCCGGTCTACGCTCGCTTGGCTTGGTCTGGTCGCGGCCCAACGCCTTTGGTTACGGCGCGCCGATGGAGGCACAGCCAGTCCTTGATCCCGGTCAGGGGCTAACGCCTGCCGGGTTTGATCTGGTGCGCGAATGTGACCGCCTTGGGGTGCTGATTGACCTGTCGCACCTCACAGAATCCGGGTTCTGGGATGTCGCCAAAACAACAACCCGGCCGCTGATCGCCACCCATTCCAATGCCCACGCGGTGTCGCCCAGCGCCCGCAATCTGACCGATGCACAATTAAAGGCAGTGGCGGATTCAGGCGGCGTGGTTGGGTTGAATTTCCACGTTGGTTTTTTGCGCGAAGATTGCACCGACAATGCCGACACGCCGATCCTGCAAATGATCCGGCATCTGGACCATATGATCGCAATACTGGGCGAAGACGGCGTCGCACTTGGCTCTGATTTTGATGGCTGTGTTATTCCACAGGAACTGGGTGATGCCTCTGGCCTGCCCAAACTAATCGCCGCCATGCGACAGTCAGGCTATGGTGAGGCGTTGATTGCCAAAATTTGCTACAAAAACTGGATTTCAGTCATCGAACGCGGTCTGAGCAAAGCCTAGGCGAAAAGGAGCGGGCCATTTGGTCCGCCACAATAAAACGCGAAAGGCATTTGGCGTAGGGTGGGTGAAAACCCACGCGCCTCGCCCTCGCAACCGGGATCAGTCGCTGCAAATCCAAGCCTTGGCTTTTTCAATATCGTCATTGTCAAAAACCTGAACCGGGGCTGCAATTAGCGGACCAAAAAACTTGACAGACTCGCGCATCCACCCCACATCCGACACAAAGGCCAATTTGGAAAACTTGCTCATATTGGCCAAGCCAAACCGCGCGTCATCCCATGCCGCCCCCGCTGAAAATCCGGTAAATTCCTCGCCACACCAATACAGCAACTTGACCTTTGCATGCACTTTGATCGCGGCCACGGCCAGCGGAATAAGGGTTTCTTCATAATCTGCACTGGTAACGCGTCCCTCGGCCCTTAGGGCCACCACATCATCAGGATACCCCTCCAACACCACAAACCGACCTTGGCGCGCCTCCGTGATTGCCGCCCATTCCTGTGCCAGAGCAAGCTCGGAAGCGGCAAAATTACGAATTCTGGCTTTGACGAAATGATCGGCAATCGACGGCATCGCGGACAGCAATCCGCTGTCACTGACAACCGCAATCTTGTCGATTTCCTTTTGGTGATCGCGCACGAATTTCAGGTGCGACAGAAAGGCGTTGAAACTGTCCCAGCCGGGAAAGCTATCCGCGACAATGACCAATCCCTGCAAGGCGTCGTGATCGGCCAAATAGGCATCAATCCGGCCCGTCATTTCAACGATATCAGCCTCGGCCAAACCCTGCCCCTTGGCCGGGCACAGGGTTGCGACGCCTGTGGCCTCATTCAGTTCAAATTCAATCATGGTGATGTCCTTTTTACTCAGCACTCAAATCCAAGGTTATTGTCCCAGCACCTCAACCAGAACCTCGCCACTTGCCCCCAAAGATATGTTGCTGTCGACAATTGTTGCCAGCGTCAAAGCCACATCAATAGGTTGAACACGCCGCAATACGGTTTGTGGTGTCAGGCCATTTTCGGCAAAAATAGGCGGTACAAACGTATTCTACAACCAGAGCGTGCCGCGCACAACAGCAGCCGACAGCCCATCAAGATCATTGATGAACCAGTCGGGTTTGAACGCCAGATAGATATTACCAGACCGCGTCGCGTGGTAATTGTTCAGCCCCCGAGTGATGAATTATCCACATAGGCGTCGGTTTCCAACACGGTACTTGGGATTGCGGCAAACACCTTGGAAAAGGTTACCAATTCCTTGGCGATTTCGGCTTCTAAAGCAAACAAATCTATGCCGGGATCGCCAACAACCTCGTTGGTCAAATAAAGATAAGGGTGGTCATAACGTTCGATCAGTTTGCTGGTGATGCCAAATTTGCTTTTGACCCGCGCAATCGCCGGATCTTTGTCTCCCCCCGGCGACACATAGCCGGTGGGAATACCAAGCGTCGCCAGATATCCCGCTGACTCGGGCGACCCGTGATCAGATGACAGCACAATCAGCGTTTTTGTAAACGACGTGGTCAGCTCATCTCCGGCAGGGCTGATCACCAGAAAAGTCGAGAAATACGGGTCATCAACGGTTGAAAACGCATGCGGCAAGGTGCGGCCATATCCGGCTAGTTCGGTCTCCCAGTCCGGATCGTCACTGTGGCCAAACAGATAGCTGTCAATCGGGGGCATCAGCTTCCATGACGTGCCCGAATAGTGTTCCGGCAACTTCTGCCCGTTCCAGTCTGTCACCCATTGCGGATAATCATCATAGTAATAGCTGCGGGTCACAAACTCGTTTACGGCCATTGATTACCAAAACGCTTTGCCCGCATACTAGGGTCAGGACCCATTGATATTGTGATGGAAGTCTGAATCACTGTTCCCAAACAGGAGCAATGATTTGAGTGATCTTTTCTGGCTGACAGACGCCCAGATGTCCCGCCTTACCCCGTTCTTTCCAAAGTCACATGGCAAGCCCCGTGTTGATGATCGGCGCGTTCTGAGTGGAATAATATTCATCAATCGCAA
>JBLHMP010000074.1:0-19627 GCA_047623555.1 Granulosicoccus sp. | reverse complement strand
TTACGAAAACCCCGGTGTAGCGTTTAGCAATGCCGAACGGCTTGGGTTTTATGGCCGCACGGGCTAGCACACTTAATTGACAGACAAGCGTGGGTTTTCACCCACCCTACGCTAACAGTCTGGCGTTGGGTGGGTGAAAACCCACGCATCCTAACCTTTAGGTTGCGTCCAACGCCGCCAACACATCCGCGATCAGATCGTCAGTGTCTTCGATCCCGACCGACAGGCGCACCAACCCCGGTGTAATACCCAAAGCCTTTTTCTGCTCATCCGGAAGCCGATGATGCGTGGTGGTCTCCGGGTGCGTCACGATTGATTTAGCGTCCCCCAGATTGTTGGAGATAATCACAATTTCAAGCGCATTGAGAAACCGGAATGCCGCCTCTTGTCCGCCAGCCAAATCCAACGACAATACCGTACCACCTTTGCCCATCTGCGCCAGACACAACTCATATTGCGCATGGCTCGGATGCCCCGGATAAATCGCCCGCGCCAGTTTTGGGTGACCCAACACCGCCTCGGTTATCGCCAACGCACTTACCGCCTGCGCATTGACCCGCAGGCTCATGGTTTCCAACCCCTTAAGCATGACCCAGGCCGTAAACGGGCTCATCGAGCCACCCGTGTGCTTCATGTAGGGCTCAACCGTTTTGCGAATAAACTCTTTCGTGCCAAGAATGACACCGCCCAACGTGCGCCCCTGCCCGTCAATATGTTTGGTCGCCGAATAGATCACCACATCAACGCCCTGCGCGATTGCATCGGAAAACACTGGCGTTGAGAACACATTATCGGCCACCACGGTCGCCCCAACCGAATGGGCAATGTCACACACCGCGCGTATATCAATCACTTCTAGCGTCGGATTCGACACCGTTTCAAAGAACACCGCCTTTGTGTCCGGGCGCATCGCCGCGCGCCACTGCTCCAGATCGGTGCCATCGACAAACGAAACCTCGACCCCAAACCGGGTCAGCACGTCCTCAAGCACATACAAACAGGACCCAAACAACGCCCGCGCCGCAACCACATGATCGCCTGCTTTTAACATCGCCGTCAGCGCGCCACTGACCGCCGCCATACCGCTGGCGGTGGCAAAGGCATCCTCAGCGCCCTCTAATCCGGCAATCCGGTCTTCAAACATCTTGACCGTTGGGTTGCCGTACCGCGCATAGATAAATTCATCTTCACCGGCCTGATCAAACCGCGCCTGCGCCGCCTCGGCTGTGTCATAGACAAAGCCCTGCGTCAGGAAAATTGCCTCGCTCACTTCGCCATATTGCGAACGCCGCGTGCCGCCATGCACGGCCTTGGTGCGTGGGTTCCAGTTGTTGGTCATATCATCCTCCGGCCCATATCGGGCGCAATAAAAAACCCCAGACGCGGTCAAGCGAAAGGGGGCTTTCATCCTGACCTTTTAGCGGTTTGTTTAACGTGGCCCGCAATCCGGTAACAAATCGCCACATGGTGTTCAGGAGTTAGCCCAAGGCTGGGGGTTAGGTCAAGCATCGTCGAATTATGCGCCGGTCAGCCCCTTTGTTGCTGAACCGTCACCAGCCAGCGCAAAAAACCAAAGCCTTGGGAAACTGCCAATATCGCCAGCTCATCCAGCGGCTGCTCAAGACCGGGTTGCCCCGGCGCATGTCGATGAAAATGCGCTGAATCGGTCCAGCTTTTGAATGAGTCGGCTTGCTTTAGTGCCGACCGTTTTGCGGTACTTCTACCCTCAAGAGATGCTCCGATTTCAGGTCTGAAATCATTCATGATGCTGCCACTGTTAAGCTGAGTAACCTTAGGGTACATCTGCTTGTACAAATTCTCGACAGCTTCGAAAATATTACGAATAGCTTGCCGCCCATCAATCGGATCAGCCATCAATGCCTTTTCCGCTGCGTCGATAAATTGACGCTTCAAATTGTACGCGCCACCACCTAAACCACGAATTGCCGATTCTCTAACTCCTTCAAACGCAGCATCGAATGCAGGATGCACACCACCGGCATCGTCAATGGTGTAGCCTACCTGTGTTTCAGCAAATATTCGTCTCGTTGTGAGGAGCATTTTCACGGCGGCACTATTGCTGCCGTTGCTTGGTAAAAATCGAAACAGCAGAGTTATCATGCTCAATAGGTCGCGAATTTCAAAGTTTGCTGTGATATCGTCAAAGTGTACGTAGGCAATAGGCCCGTTTTTATTAAGGACGCGAACCCCTAGTTCAGCTTCAACAAATGCACCAAAGGTCGTAGAGCGGTCTCTCCCCAACGGTGCAAACTCAGAAAACACCTTGCGCAGACGAAAACGCATGCGACCGTCATCTTTAAGGACCTCGTCGGTACGGAGATAGACCAGCGAGTATAGTTGCCCCATAGGGCCATCAGCGTCAGCCATTCCAGTATCCTCATTGTTTGCAATCAGTCATGGGCGCAACGCTGCTATGAGTCAAAAACTGTCGACTGAATACCGCCAGCTAGGTGCCCGAGGTCAAGCGCCGTTCTATTTCTTGTCCTGATCGCCCAGCCCGTATTTCTGAAACAGGCTGCTTTGGGTCATGAAAAAGATGAATACCGCCGCCGTCAAACCAAAGGTCTTAAAATATACCCAGTTTTCTTCGCTCATATTGCGCCAGATCGCCTCGTTCGCCACGGCCAGCGTAAAGAACAACACAGTGACGCGTTTGGTCAGGATCATCCAACCCTCGTCGGCCATCGGCAACACTTCCTCCATGACGTATTTCAGGTAGGATTTGCCGCGCAGCAGACCAAAACCCAACGTACAGCCAAACAGCAAATACAGAATTGTCGGTTTCATTTTAAAGAACTGCGGATCGTTGAAATAGATCGATAACCCGCCAAAAACGATGACCAGCACCAGCACCGCGATTTGCATGCGGGCGATTTTACCGGTCAGCAACCAGACGATCCCGGTGGTAATGATCAACAGTGGGATAAACCCGGCGGTGGCCACAATGAACCCTTGGTAATCAACGCCGCCGATGTTGAACGTGCGGTCCTTGATTTTCAGATAGACCACAAAAAATGCAATCACCGGGCCAAGCTCTAGCGCCATTTTAAGCAACGGGTTGATGGTTTTTTCGGTCATTAGAACTCCTGAGGGGTTTCGCGTTCAAATCGGGTCTACATACAACGCGAAACACTTTATCCGCCGAACTCAACTATCACGGCCCCCAGCGCAATCAACGTCATAAGTGCAATGCGACGTGGTCCAAGGGTCTCTTTCAGCACCAACCAGCCAATTAACGCGGCAAACACTGTGGATGTTTCACGTAAAACCGCGGCCTCACCAACTTTGTCGAGCCGCGTTGCCATCATCACCGATCCAAAACTAAGGAACGCCAGACAGCCGCCAACAAATCCGCGCGCCATGAGCGGCCCAAGATCAGGACGATAGGTCATGTTGCGCCAACGCAGCGCCACAATGATCGGCATAGCGATGCCATCAAACATAAAAAACCACGCCAAAAACGTAAATGGATCCGCGGCGGCGCGAATACCGTAGGCATCATAGGTCGTGTAAACCGCCACGATCAGCCCGGTGATCACCGCCAGACCAATGGCCAATTTCAGCGTATCGCGTTCGGCCTCAAGGTAGATCAGATTATACACCGCAAGGCCCAAAATTCCAGCCATCAGCACGGCAACGCCCAGCCATTGCACGCCGGTAAACGTCTCATCAAATATCAGATAGGCGCCGATAACCGTGAAAAACGGCCCCGTGCCGCGCACCACCGGATAGACCACGGTATAGGCGCCCTTGGAATAGGCCACCGCCTGCATCACCTTGTAAAAAAAGTGAATTATGAAGACAGCGCCAAAGATCGGCCACATCTGCGGCCCCGGCCAAGGCACCACAAACAACGCAATCGGAGCGGCCATCAGCCCATAGGAAATATCAATCGCGCCACGTGTCAGCCACGGATCATGCCGCCCCTTTTGCAACGCCCCAAACACCGCGTGGGTAAACGCCGCCACCAGCGCCAAAACCATCGCCAATTGGTGCCCGGCCTCAGTACCTTCTAGCGAGGTCAGCCATTCACTCACCTTGTTATTTTTCCACCCCGGTCAGCGCGGCGGCAAATTCAGCCGGATCAAAGGCGTTCAGATCATCAATCTGCTCGCCCACGCCAATGGCATGGATCGGCAGGCCGAATTTATCCGCCAACGCCACCAGAACACCACCTTTGGCGGTGCCGTCCAGCTTGGTCATCACCAACCCCGAAACGTCTGAAATCTTGCGAAAAATCTCAACCTGGCTCAGCGCGTTTTGCCCGGTGGTCGCGTCCAGCACCAGTAACGTATTATGCGGTGCGCTCGGGTCTTTCTTGCGAATGACGCGCACAATTTTGGCCAATTCTTCCATCAGATCGGCCCGGTTTTGCAATCGCCCGGCGGTATCAATCAGCAGCAAATCCGCGCCGTCCTCTTGCGCCTTGGTCATCGCATCAAACACAAGGCTCGCCGGGTCCGACCCTTGCGGAGCCGTCAAAACCGGAACCCCGGCGCGATCGCCCCAAACCTGCAACTGTTCAACAGCGGCTGCGCGAAACGTATCACCCGCAGCAATCACCACTTTCTTACCTGCCGCGCGAAACTGACTGGCCAGCTTGCCAATCGTCGTGGTCTTGCCCGATCCGTTGACGCCAACCACCAGAACCACTTGCGGGCGTTTGGGATACAAAGGTAACGGCCGCGCCACAGGCTCCATGATCCGGGTGATTTCATCGGCCAGCAATTGTTTAATCTCATCCACCGACAGCTTTTTGCCAAATCGCCCTTCGGCCATATTAGCAGTCACCCGCAGCGCCGTATCCACCCCCATATCGGTGGTAATCAGCAACTCTTCGAGTTGCTCTAACATATCGTCATCCAACACCCGGCGCACCACAGGCGCAGGTGCCGACCGCCCCAGTAACCGCCCCAACATCCCCGGCTTTGCCGGTTCAGGAGCAACAACCTCGGGTTCAGGGATTTCAGCAATCACCTCTGTCTTAACCTCAACAACCGGAGCCTCACCAACGGGCTCAACAATCGGGGCCTCTACAACCGCTTCGACCTTACCGCCATCTTCGACAATCGCATCCAGCCCTTCCTCAATCTTCGCCGAAGACCGAAAAAGCCGCGTTTTCAGCTTGTTAAATAGTGACATGGCCCAACCTCATCCAATCCCCTACTCCCTAATAGGTGATCCACCCTCGACGCGAAACGCCCTATTTTCTTCTCGTTCCAAATACCTTTGGGGGTTTGGGGGCAAAGCCCCCATATGTTTCAACAATATATGTATCCTCTCGCCACATTCACGCAAATACAGCAAAAAAACCGGCCTGCGCCCCCCAATAAAGCGGCCAAACCACATACGGTGTCCAACGCAACGCCGGATGCCCCTCTGTCAGCAAAAATTTCTCGCTCGCCAGAACCATATCAGACGCGACAAACGCAAAGGCCGCCACCAACGCCCATCCCGGCCCCGGACCAGTCTCAGGCAGCGCCAAAACCGCCACGCCCATCCCCAGAATGATCGGAATGTAACCCAACACCGGTCCGCGTAACGAACCTGCCCGCGGGGCCAACAATCGTGCCATGACCACTCCCAGCAGAACGAGTCCAGCCGCGACCCAAACCTGAGGTACGTCCCCAATCCGCCCGATATCTGCCAAAGGATGTAACAAAAACAAAGCGATATAGGCCAGATGCCCAGCGG
The DNA here is from genome assembly GCA_047623555.1 of Granulosicoccus sp. Taxonomy (GTDB): domain Bacteria; phylum Pseudomonadota; class Alphaproteobacteria; order Rhodobacterales; family Rhodobacteraceae; genus NORP181. The sequence continues at coordinate 13,912 of JBLHMP010000074.1, read as the reverse complement.
CAAACGCGGCGATCCCACCCATAAATGCCGCGTCACCGTCGCGCGACAACAGTAAATCCCCTAGCGCACATAACGCCAGCGCAACAGCCAACATCACCGGGGCCTGTGCCAGCACAGCGGCCACCGCCAAAGCAGCAACCGCAGTCGTTTTAACAACCGACCGCAACACCCCAGCCGGGCGGGCCGTCAGTGCCAAATAGCCAACGGCACACGCCAAGGCGATCCAAGGCAGCGGTGTCAAACCTCGTTCGGAAAGTGCTTTATCGTCATGCGGATCGGATTTGGCGCCGCCTGTCCCAGCCCGCAGATCGAGGCATCAGACATCGCCACGCACAACTCTTCGAGCAGGTCCTGATCCCAATGATCCGCCTGCATCAGCTTCACGGCCTTTTCACAGCCCACCCGACATGGCGTACATTGCCCACAGCTTTCATCCTCAAAGAACCGCAGCATATTCAGCGCCGCACCTCGCGCACTGTCGTGATCGGACAACACAACAACCGCGGCCGAGCCGATAAAGCTGCCCAAAGGCTGCAATGTATCAAAATCCAACGGCACGCCATTGATCGACGCAGGCAACAATCCCGATGATGGCCCACCTGGTTGATAGGCCTTGAACACATGCCCATCAAGCATCCCACCGGCCGCCTCAATCAAGTCCAGAATGGTCGATCCCGCAGGCAACAAATGCACCCCGGGAGATTTCACCCGACCCGACACCGAATAACTGCGCAGCCCCTGGCGCCCGTTCTTTTCAACCGAGGTCAAAATCTGCGGACCTTCGCGGCAAACCTTGCTCACCCAATACAGCGTCTCAATATTATGCACCAAAGTCGGGCGATCAAATATCCCCACCTGCGCCACATAAGGTGGGCGATGACGTGGCATGCCACGTTTGCCTTCGATGCTCTCAATCATCGCGCTTTCTTCGCCGCAGATATAGGCACCGGCACCGCGTCGCAGATCAATATAGCCCACCTCGACCAGCCCAGCCGCCTCAATCGCCGCAATCTCACGGCGTAAAATTGCAATCGCGGCCGGGTATTCATCGCGGATATAGATAAAGCAGGTTTCCGCTTCAACCGCCCAGGCGGCTATCAACATGCCCTCCAGAAATGGATGCGGCTCGCGTTCCAGATAATAGCGGTCTTTGAACGTCCCCGGCTCGCCCTCGTCGCCATTCACCGCCAGATAACGTGGGCCATCAGCGGCCCGAACAAAGCCCCATTTGCGCCCCGACGGAAACCCGGCACCGCCAAGTCCGCGCAGCCCCGAGGCCAAAACTGTCTCTTGTACAGCTTCCCAATTGCCGGATTTGCGCAGGCTGGTCAGCGTCTCGTAGCCTCCTGCCGCCACATATTCGGCGTAGGTTTCATAATCCGCAGGCACAACCGCGTGGGTTCGCCCCGCTGCAATCGCCGCTTTGGCCTTATCAAATGTCGCGTGGTCAATATGCGCATGACCAAGTTCCAGCACCGGCGCGGTATCACAGCGCCCCATGCACGGCGCGCGCAAAACCCGCACCTCTGACGCATCCAGCCCGCTTGCCAAAGCATCACGCAATTGCTGCGCCCCGGCCATTTCACAACTTAGGGAATCACAGACCCGGATGGTCAATGCAGGCGGTGGCACCTCGCCTTCTTTTACCACATCAAAATGCGCGTAAAACGTTGCAACTTCGTAAACTTCGGCCATGGAAATGCGAAGTTCTTCGGCCAATGCACGCAGATGCGCCGCCGACAAATGACCGTATTTATCCTGTATCAGGTGCAGGTATTCGATCAGCAAATCACGCCGATAAGGCAATGCGCCCAACAGCGTACGCACCTCGTCCCAGGCCTGATCCTCAAGCTGGCGTCCCTTTGGGGTCCGCCGCCCTTTACCTTTGCCCGATTTCCATACGCCCTTGCGATCATCCAACGCCATAAGCCAGCCCTTCCCTGAAGTCTTCACTGATCTATAGCCTGCCTGCTCGCGTAGGTCAGGCCAAAAACGACATAACGGACGTGGCTTTACCAGCTCATGCCAAAGTGGTGTTCCTGCCCGATGCAATATCTGCAAAGATCACCCCATGAAGTTGCGTTTTATGATTCCCCCCGGCCTGATCGCGTGCCTGATCGTCCTGCCTGCATTTGCAGAACCGCCAATGACGGCTGAGGCATTTGATGCCTATACAAATGGCAAAACCCTTTACTACGGCGCCGATGGCGACGCTTACGGCGTTGAACGTTATATGGACAATCAGCGGGTCGTCTGGTCGTTTCTGGATGGCAAATGTCAGGATGGCATCTGGTACGAAGACGCCGGGCAAATCTGTTTCGTCTACGAGGACCGACCAGACCCGCAATGCTGGACGTTTTCCCAAGGCCGAAACGGCCTGACCGCCCAGTTTGAAAACGACCCGCTGGCAACCGAGCTACACGAGGCGCAAGACGTCGACGAAGACATGTTCTGCCTTGGCCCAGAGGTCGGAGTGTAACCTCCCATCAAATCCAATTTCCCTTTAGGCTCTGCCTGTTCTGCACCTGGAATGCTCTCCCAGAGCATTTCCTGGACGGCTTGAACTCCCCGCCGGAGGCAAAAATAATCTGCGTTACGCCTCCTAAAACAACGACCCCTGATCCGAAGCGCCAGATTTCCCCGAAGCCTTGCGCGCCGATTTTCCACCAACCGACAACCGCCCATCCGCAAATTCGATCTCAAGCGCCGCCGATTTCGCCGCCACCGATTTGCGCGTCACAACCGCCCCGTCAGCCCAAACCACCGCATAGCCCCGTTCTAACGTCGCCTTGTAACTTAGTGTTTCGCGCAACCGATCCCTCGCCTCTAGCTGCTGACGCAACCGATCAATCTGGCCACGTCCAGCCGACGACAACCTGCGACTAAACCCATCCAATGCTTCGCGACGTCGATCCAGCCTTTCGGTCAACCGATCCGCCGTGAGCAGCGCAGCGCGCCGATCAAGCCGGTCCCGCGCCCCGGCCACCAAACGCAACAAATTGGCCGGTCGTAGCCCGCCAGACACCTCGGACAGGGCCACACGCCGGGTATGCACGCCGCGAATCAATGCGTTTGGCAGCGCCTCAGACGCACGATCAAACCGCTGACGTGGACCATCAAGCAACGTTTCAGGGCGCGGCAATGCCCGCGCCAGATCGGCCAATCGTTGACGACGCCGGGATACTGCGGTGCTGACCGCGTGGATCAGCCGCGCGCCCTGCCCGTCGATATGGGCGATCAGATCAAGGCGCACCGGCACCGCGAGTTCCGCCGCCGCGGTCGGCGTCGGCGCCCGCATATCTGAGACGAAATCAATCAGGGTGGTATCGCTCTCGTGACCAACGGCCGAAATCAGCGGAATCTCCGAGGCCGCCGCCGCCCGCGCGACGATTTCTTCGTTAAAGCCCCACAAGTCTTCGACCGAGCCACCACCGCGCGCCACAATCAGCAAATCAGGACGTGGCAGGCCGCCGCCAGCGGTCATCGCATTAAAACCTTCGATGGCGCGCGCAACTTCTGGTGCGCAGGCTTTGCCCTGTACGGCAACTGGCCAGATCAGCACTTTGCGCGGAAACCGGTCGCGCAACCGGTGCAAAATATCGCGAATCACCGCGCCCGAAGGCGAGGTGATGACGCCAATGATCTCGGGCAAATAGGGCAACTGTTGTTTGCGCGCAGGATCAAACAACCCTTCGGCCTCAAGCAGCTTTTTGCGTTTTTCCAGCAACGCCATCAGCGCGCCCTGCCCGGCAACCGCCACCTCTTCGACGTTCATGTTGTATTTGGACTGCGCCCCAAAGGCAGTCAGACGGCCGGTGACAACAACCTCGAGCCCCTCTTCGGGAACCACGCTTAGATTGGCGACCTGACCTTTCCAGGTGGTGCAGGCCAGCACATTTCGGTCATCTTTGACGTCGTAATACAGATGACCAGAGCGGGCCTTGAAAACGCGCCCAACCTCACCTTTGACTCGGATGCGACCAAACTCATCCTCAAGCGTGCGTTTTATTGCACCAGAAATCTCGGATACGGTAAATTCGGGCAGGTTTTGGCCCGGAATCGGGTCGTCTATCAGATCGGACATTTGTGCACCTTGTCTCAACGTTTGTCCCAGCTTAGAACGCCGCAAGGACAAGGCCAAGCAGATCACGAGGGACAATTTCATGAACATCCTAATTCTCGGCAGCGGCGGGCGCGAACATGCGCTGGCATGGGCAGTGATGCAGAACCCAAAATGCGACAAACTAATTGTGGCACCGGGCAACGCGGGCATCGCCCAGATCGCCGATTGCGCGGCGTTGGACATCATGGATGGCGGCGAAGTCGTGCGCTTTGCCGAGGAAAACGCCATTGAGTTTGTCATTGTCGGCCCAGAGGCACCTTTGGCCGCTGGAATCGCCGACCGGCTGCGCGACGCGGGCATTCTGGTGTTTGGCCCCTCGGCGCAAGCGGCGCGGCTTGAGGCTTCCAAAAGCTTTACCAAGGAAATTTGCGATGCGGTGAATGCGCCGACATCCGCCTATGGCCATTTTCACGATGCCGAAGCCGCCAAGGCCTATGTGCGCGCCCAAGGCGCGCCGATTGTGGTCAAGGCGGATGGGCTGGCAGCGGGCAAAGGCGTGATCGTGGCGATGGACGAAGCCACCGCACTTGCGGCCATCGACGACATGTTTGGCGGGGCCTTTGGCGGCGCTGGCGCCGAGGTTGTCATCGAAGAGTTTCTTGAAGGCGAAGAGGCGTCGTTTTTTGTGTTGTGCGACGGCGAGGTGGCGATGCCCTTTGGCACTGCACAAGATCACAAACGGGTGGGCGAAGGTGATACCGGGCCAAATACCGGCGGCATGGGGGCCTATTCGCCCGCGCCAGTGCTAACGGAAGTTGTGGCCGAAAAAGCCATGGCTGAAATTGTACGCCCGACCATCGCCGAAATGAAACGACGCGGCATGCCTGTTCAGGGCGTGTTGTTTGTTGGGCTGATGATCAAGGATGGTCAGCCGCGATTGATCGAATACAACGTGCGTTTTGGCGATCCGGAATGTCAGGTATTGATGATGCGCCTTGGGGCGCAGGCGATGGATTTGATGCATGCGGCGGCCGAGGGGCGCCTCGCGGGTGAAAAGGTCCAATGGGGCGATGATCATGCGATGTCGGTGGTGATGGCGGCGGATGGCTATCCCGGGGGTTATGTCAAAGGCAGTGTTATTGGTGGCTTGGACGGTTTGCCGGAAAACAGTTCGGAGATGTGTTTCCATGCCGGGACAGCGCGCAAAGACGGGCAGTTTTTGGCCGTTGGTGGTCGGGTGCTGGGACTGACAGCACGCGGCGCGACACTGGCAGAGGCCCGCGCCAAGGCCTATGGAATGGCAGAGGCTGTGGAGTGGCCGGATGGGTTTTATCGCAACGACATTGGTTGGCGGGCACTGGATTAGGGGGATTACAAGGCCGGGCTGACGCCTGATTCCATGTTTTAGGGGCTCTGCCCCATCCCGGACAAGTCCAGGATTCCCCGGGATATTTTTCAACAAAAGAAGTTAGTTGGCGCAGTTTAGAGCTGTGGCAAAGCTGGTGCGGCCATTGAAGGCGCCGATGTCACGTGTGGTAAGGGCGTTGTTGTTTAGCGTTGAGGCCATCAGACGGGACCAATTACCGTTGACGGTGATGATCTCGTGTCCTTGGCCACAATTACGAATGCCACCCGAGATGTAATCCTGCCCGATCTGGTGATTGGTCAGACCTGGCAAGTCCGCAACCGGGGTGAGTTTGCCGTTTTGGTAGCGCCAGATGCGCAGAGTTTTGGCCAGATGCGGACGGTCGATATAGGCCAGTTCAATCGCACCATCGCCATCAAGGTCGGCCGCGCCCAACGGCGCCAGCCAGCGATGCGTGCGCCCGATGTAGGGTGTTGCTGTGCGTTTGCCTTTGGCATCATAGATTGCAAGGCTTGCGCCGCGCGCGATATCGGTTTCGATAACGATAACCTCGGGGGTTCCGTCGCCGTCGACATCAGCAAGACGCGGCTCAAAGTCTTCGAAAACCCGAGATTTCGGCAATCGCAAGGTGATTTTTGTGCCGTCCTGCAACGCCAAAACCAGCGCGCCCCATTCCAGCGCGTCGCCCAAGATACCGTGATCATAGCGATCCGTTGGCTCTGCAAATCGGGCAGTGCTGATGGTCTGGGCCGCCAAAGGTAGTCCGAAGCAGACTAAAACGGCTGCCAGAACCGCCTGCATATCAGATCTGTTTTTCCGGCATCTGCACGATCAGGCCTTCCAGATCATCTGTTACTTTGATCTGGCAGGTCAGGCGCGAACGCGTGGCGTCGGGCTCAAATGCAAAGTCCAACATATCTTCTTCCATGTCGTCCTTGGCCGGAACTTTTTCCACCCAGGCCGGATCAATGTAGACGTGGCAGGTTGAACAGGCGCAGGCGCCGCCGCAATCGGCCTCGATCCCGGGGATGTTATTGTCGCGCGCGCCTTCCATGACGGTCAGGCCATTGGCCACGTCGACCACATGTTTGGTGCCGCTAAATTCGATGTAGGTGATTTTTGTCATGTGCCTTGATCCCCGTGCAGGTCCTTAAATCTCTCTATCTGTGCCGCTCAGAACACACCAGCACAATTTTCCGCAACGCCCATCACGAGGGTGGTTAAGACGGCGCTTAATCGGGAAAGTTCCAAATATGTCACCGGATGCGGCGCAAATATCCGCTTGGTGATGCGCGAATGCCAGCGTGGCCTGATCAATCGGATCCGCGGCTTTGCCAATTTGGGAACTTGCGTTAACATATGGAAAAATGACCCATTTTAGGCCCGAGCATGAATCCGTTACGCCCCCTTTTCTGCGCTTTGGCGCTGACTGGACTAGTTGCCTGTGGCGCTGGTCCTGATCTGGGTGCGCTTGGCGAACCGGATGTGACCCGCCTAAATCAGATTGCCCCCCCCGGGGCCGCGCCGGGCAGTTGCTGGGGCAAATACGTGAGCCCCGCGATCATCGAAACCGTGACGCATCAGGTGATATTACAACCGCCGCAGGTTCTTGCCGATGGGACGGTTCCGCAGCCGGGCATTTATAAGACCGAGACCCGGCAAGAGATCGTTCAGCCGCGCAAGGAAACCTGGTTTCAGCGGCCCTGTGCCGTGGTGATGACGCCAGAGTTCATCGCCAGCCTGCAACGGGCATTGGACGCGCGTGGGATGTATCGCGGCAGAATCAACGGCGAAATGGACAACCGCACCCGGGCCGCCGTGCGCCGTTTTCAGAAACCACAGGGGCTGGACAGTGGCATCCTTTCGCTTGCAGCGGCACGCAAGCTGGGTCTGGTCGCGATTAAGCTGGACGAAACATCTGGCTAGGGGCGACCATTAAATCGAACGATAAAACCAAACGGTAGACATGAAAATGCCACGCAGCGGACTGCGTGGCATTTTGCATTGTTAGGTCAGAGAGTATCAGCCCTCGAGGTTCAGCGCCACAAACCGTGGCTCGCCGCCACGCCGCACCAATAGCAGCAATGATTTGCGCCCGGCGTCTTTTGCCTGGGTAATGCGATCCTGCAACGCCTCAAGGGTAACGACCTTTTGCTGGCCGGCCTCGGTGATCAGATCACCGGCGCGCAGACCCTTTTCAAAGGCCTCGGATGTTTCATCCACTGCAATGACAACCAGACCGTCCATACCATCCGGAACGGCAATTTCACCGCGAACATCGTCAGTCAACACACGCAGGGTCAGGCCAAGAACGGTCTCTTCCTGCAGTTCGTCCTGGGTTTCCTCCATGACAACAGGCACAGCCGTTTCGGCCTCTTCACGACGACCAAGCGTCACCAAGAGCGTCTGTGTGCCATCGTCACGATAGACCAGAACGCGCACGGCCTTGCCGACCGCGGTGTTGCCGACCTGACGCACAAGCGCCCGGGTATCGGCCACATCAACACCGTCAAAGGACAGGATGACATCACCAGACAACAGCCCCGCCTCTTTTGCCGGACCTTCCGGTACATCGGTGATCAAGGCGCCGGATGCCGAATCTAGCCCCATCGCCTCGGCCACGTCATCAGTGACGTCCTGAATGCGCACGCCCAGCCAGCCACGGCGGGTTTCGCCGTATTCTTTCAGCTGGGCAACAACGCGGGACACCACGTTTGAGGCCATCGAAAAGCCGATGCCAATTGATCCGCCATTGGGCGACAGGATCGCGGTATTGACCCCAACAACGCCACCATCCATGTCAAACAACGGCCCACCCGAGTTGCCCCGGTTGATCGCCGCATCGGTCTGGATATAGTCGTCATAGCTACCCGACAGGGCCCGGTTGCGTGCTGACACGATGCCAACAGAGACCGAAAACCCCTGTCCCAGCGGATTGCCCATTGCGATCACCCAGTCGCCAACCAATGCGTCGTCACTGTCGCCAAAACTAACAAATGGCAGCGGCGCATCGGTTTCAACCTTGAGCAGGGCAATGTCGGTATTTTTATCGGTGCCAATCACCTTTGCGGCCAATTCCGTGCCATCAAAAAACTCGATCAGAATTTCATCCGCGCCTTCGATCACGTGATTGTTGGTGACGACATACCCGTCCTCGGAAATCACAAAGCCAGAGCCAAGCGCCGATGTGCGGCGTGGCCGGTTGCCTTCGCCATTGTTACGGTCCTGAAATTCGCGAAAGAAATCCTCAAACGGAGAGCCCTCGGGAACGATGCCTTGCGGGCCGGTGCGCCCCTCGATCAGCGTCGAAGTGGTGATATTGACCACAGCCGGGCTAATCTTTTGAACCAACGGGGCCAGACTATCGGTGCGCGCCTGTGCCACCATTACCTGCGCAAGGATGGCCAGCATCGTCAGTGCCCCCAGCAGCATAAGCCGCATACGCGACGCCGTGTTTTCTGTGTACCGGGAACGGGCTTGGGATATTGCCTGCGTCTGCAAGGGGACTCTCCTTATTTTTTCACTGTCGTATCGGGGCCGCTAACGTCGGCGGTCCAAAACATCTCTGCGAACTATGTAGTCGCTATATTGTCACCCGCAATTATTGTTGCAAGACTTCAAGTGGATGTGATTGAGGCAAAAGCCGATTGCGACAGTCATTTTGGGCTTTCCCAGCCGACAAAAACGTTCCGCGTTCAGTTTGAGTTAAAAATGAAGGGGTAACGTGCACGACACCTTAGCGGTGTGGGGGGGACGCATTGTATGCTGTCTCAGATCCAATGCGTAACGCTTTAAGCAAAAGGGCCAGCCCAACGGCCAGCCCTTTTATAGCTTTAATCTCAACTATCTTTACTTGGCCTAACCATCTTTATTCGGATGGAGCGGCCTTGGCGCCTGTCGGCGATTTGAGATAGTTAAAGAACTCGCTGTCCGGGGACAGAACCATTGTCGAATTATGCCCTTGGATTGCCTGACGATAGGCGGCCAGTGACCGGTAGAAATCAAAGAACTCTGCATCCGCGCCATAAGCTTCGGCAAAGACCGCGGCACGTTTGGCGTCGGCTTCACCTCGCACGATGTCAGATTCACGCTCTGCCTCTGAGACCAGTTCAACCACGGTTCTGTCGGCTGCGGCGCGCACACGTTGCGCCGCCTCTGCACCACGGGCACGTTCGTCTGTTGCCTCGCGTTCGCGTTCTGCCCGCATCCGGTTAAACGTGGCTTCTAGGTTTTGCTTTGGCAAATCCGTTGCTTTCAACCGCACATCGACGATTTCAAGACCAAGCCCGCGCGCCTCAATGATTGAGCTGTTGCGAATACGAAGCATCAGCGCCTCGCGATCCGAGCTCAGGATATCGGTGGATGTCACCGACCCCAACACGGCCCGAAGTTCGGCCCGCAGGATCGAATCCAGCCGGTTTTCGGCGGTGGCGATACCACCGGTACCAACAGCCTGACGGAATTGTTTCACATCAGCGATCCGGTAGCGGGCAAAGGCGTCGACGACCAACCGTCGGTCATCCAACGGTGTCACCTCAAGAGGCGCAACATCGCGGCTTAGGATACGACTGTCGTATTTGACAACCTCTTGGATCAGCGGGATTTTGAATGCCAGTCCGGCATCTGTCTTAACCGACACAACCCGGCCAAATTGCAGCACCAGCGCCTTTTCACGCTGATCGACGATGAACACAGACGACATAATGGCAATCACGACGATCACGATAATCGGCAGAATAAATGTAGTTTTCCGCATTAGTTCGACCCCTCGGTGGTGCTGCGTCGCAGTTCATTCAGCGGCAGATAAGGCACAACACCCTGTCCGTTGCCCCCTGTAGGACTGTCCAAAATGATCTTGTCGACGTCGCCAAGAACGTCTTCCATTGTTTCAAGGTACAGACGTTTGCGCGTCACATCCGGGGCCTTGCTGTATTCGCCAAGAATAGCGCTGAAACGGCTGGCTTCACCAACGGCTTGGTTGACCACCTGGGCGCGATAGCCCTCGGCCTCTTCCAGAACCTGCGCTGCTGAACCGCGTGCTTCGGCAAGAACCCGGTTGGCGTAGGCGTCGGCCACGTTCTGCAACCGGTCACGTTCTTGTGCCGCCGCCTGAACGTCGCGGAAAGAATTGATCACCGATTCAGGTGGGTCGGCCTTGTCAAAGTTGACGCGAATGATGTTCACACCACTGTCATAGTTGTCCAACGTCTTTTGGATCAGGTCCAAAAGACGATCGGCGATCAGGCCACGATCCCGGTTCAGGATCGGTGCCAGTTCCGACTGGGCGATAATTTCGCGCATTGCCGATTCGGAAACGGCCCGGATCGTCTGGCCTGGATCACGCAGGTTAAACAGATAGGCCGCCGGATCACTGATGTTCCAGACCACCTGATAGTCAATATCGACAACGTTTTCGTCGCCGGTCAGCATAAGGCCGTCTTGGGCGCCGCGCGCGCCGCCCATGTCTTCGGTCTGCTCGCGTGTAACGGGCAGCACTTCGGCAGTGACCACAGGCCAAGGCGCAAAGTTCAGACCCGGATTGCCGATGCCGGCATATTTGCCCAAAAACAGCTCAACCGACTGTTCTTCGGGTTTAACTGTATAAAAGCTGGCCATGCCCCAGACAACCGCTGCCGCAACAATACCCAGACCAATGGTGCCTTTGGTAAAGGCCGGCCCACCGCCGCCCGGTTTACCACCGGTGCCGCCGTTGCCACCGCCGCGACCGCCCAAAAGGACACGCAGCTGTTCCTGGCCTTTTTTCATCAGCTCATCTATTTCAGGGATCTGCGGGCCGTCATCACCGGGTGGACGATCACCGCCCCCGCCGTTTTTCCTGCCGTCGTCATTATTTCCCTGGTTTCCACCGCCGCCCCAAGGGCCACCGTTGTTACCTGCCATGATGTGTCGTTCCCTTGTGCTGCCGCCTTTGGCGACGTTCTCGTATGGTGCCGCCTTTGGCGACGTTGTCTATAACCTGTGCGTCAGTTCGTCAAATTCAAGCGGTGCGCACCGGTAAACGCATTGTTACGATCTCTTCGGACATTGTGGGGTGAACTGCAACCGTCCGGTCGAAATCCTCTTTGGTTGCGCCCATTTTAATGGCGATTGCCGCCAATTGGATCATTTCACCCGCCGCAGGGGCGACAATGTGACAGCCAAGCACCTTGCGTGTCTTTTGGCTAACCAGCAGTTTCATCAATACCCGGTCCGGTTTGCCAGCGAATGAACTTTGCATCGGCTTAAAGCTGGTGGAATAAACTTCGATCGGTTCCTGCGCCGCCGCCTGTTCCTCGCTAAGCCCAACAGTGCCCAGTTCAGGCTGGGTGAACACCGCACTTGCCACCAATTCGTGATCCACCGGCGTTGGATTGCCCCGGAATACAGTTTCCACAAACACCATCGCCTCGCGGATCGCGACCGGTGTCAGATTAATACGGTTGGTCACATCGCCAATCGCGTAAATTGAGGGCACCGCCGTCTGGCTGTAGGTGTCCACAATGATCTCACCACGGCGACCAAGCTCAACGCCGGTCTCTTCTAGGCCAAGCCCGGAGGTATTGGGGTCACGACCGGTGGCAAACATCACCTGATCAAAGACCTTTTCGTCACCATTGGTGCCCTTGATCCAGATACCACCGTCCTGTTTGCGCATTTCCAGCACGTTGGTACCGGTGCAAATATCAATCCCGCTCTCGCGCATTTCGGTGGCGATCAGCCCGCGTGCCTCGTCATCAAAACCGCGCAGGATTTGCGCGCCGCGATAGTATTGCACCACCTCAACACCCAGCCCATGCAGGATGCAGGCAAATTCGCAGGCGATAAAGCCGCCGCCCACAATCAGGATAGATTTTGGTAGCGTTTTAAGGTGAAAAATCTCGTTTGAGGTAATGGCAAGATCCGCGCCCGGCACATCCGGCACCACCGGATGCCCGCCTGCGGCCACCAGAATATGTTTCGCTGTCTTGGTTTCGCCCGTCGAGAGCTGCACGGTATGCGCATCCTTGATCGTGGCGCGTGCATCAAACGTGTCAACGCCAGAGTTGGCCAGCAATTTGCGATAAACCGCCTCAAGCCGGTCCAGTTCGGCCTCAAGCTTGCCGCGAAACCCCGACCAGTCAAACGAGCCGTGCTGAATATCCCAGCCATAGGCCTGTGCCTCGTCCACCATGCTGGAATAACCCGATGCAAACACCATCAGCTTTTTCGGTACACAGCCGCGGATGACACAGGTGCCGCCATAACGGTCCTCTTCTGCAAGGGCCACCTTGGCGCCGGTTTCACCGGATGCCACACGTGCCGCGCGCACGCCGCCCGAGCCTCCGCCAATGACAAACAGATCATAATCAAAGCTCATATTTGGAAACCCTTATTCCGCGGGATCGGTGAACAGATTGTCGCTTTCGACGAAATCGATTTTGTCATATGTCACCGTTCCTTCATTGATGTCACGCAATTCGACCCGGCCATCGCCATAGCCGATTATGACGGTGTCACAGATATCAATGAACAGCCCGTTTTCAACCACCCCGGGCATCTGGTTCAGCACCATGGCCAATTGCCGTGGATTACCAATACGGTTCAGATGCAGGTCCAGAATATGGTTGCCCTCGTCGGTGATAAACGGCACCTCGCCATTCATCCGCAACGTGGATTTTCGCCCCAAAACGTCCATAGAACAAAGAGTTTCCTCGATCAGCGCCTGTGTGGTCCGCCAACCAAATGGAATCACCTCAACCGGCAACGGGAACGCCCCGAGCGATTCAACTTCTTTGCCAATGTCAGCAATCACAATCATGCGATCAGACGCCGTGGCCACAATTTTTTCCTGCAACAACGCGCCGCCGCCGCCTTTGATCAGGTTCAGGTCACCATCAAATTCATCGGCGCCATCAATCGTCAGATCCAGCCAGCGCGCTTCGTCCAGCGATATCACCTCAATGCCCACATCCCGCGCAAGTACAGCCGTGCGGGTCGAGGTCGGAACGCCTTTGATCTTGAGACCATCTTCGCGCACCATTTCGCCGATGCACCGCACCAACCAGGCGGCGGTACTGCCGGTTCCAAGCCCAACACGCATTCCGTCTTCGATATAGTCTGCGGCCTTCTTGGCAGCAACAAATTTGGCTTTGTTCATAGGGGACAAATTTCCGGACATGGCATTAACTCCTTTATAGGTTGTGCAGAGTATACGTTAAAAACCGCCAAAGTACGAGAGGAAAACCACAAGTGCGAGAGGAAAACCACCCTGTTCACTCCGCCCTCCATGCCAATAAGAGTGAGACATATTGTTTGCTCAAGTTTACACTTGAGGTTGCAGGAGAACGAACCCATGGTTATGCCCTCACAGGACCCGCTTGCAGGGGTTGCTGCGTCTGATGCAACCCCACCGGCTGAGCCCGATGCCCGTGTTGTCCCCGCACCTGTGGTGCCGACAGCCGAACTGACGGATTTGCCGAAGCGGCGGCGTTTCACCGCTAAAT
>JBLHMP010000073.1:0-20175 GCA_047623555.1 Granulosicoccus sp. | reverse complement strand
GGAACATTGAAGGCTTGGATGGGGTTGGGGTACACCCATTTCCTGACCAGAACACGAGAAAAGGTCGCCGCCGAGATGAGTCGGCATGTCCTAGCTTGCAATTTCAAGCGAGTCCTCAAAATCATCGGGATTGCCCCTTTGATGGCCGCGTTGAGGGTGTAATTGAACCAAACAACGTTAATTGTCGGGCAGAACCCCCTATCAAAGCGCCAGCTCGGCCAAACAGGACCCCATTGCGGACAAATGGCGCTCTTGGAATAGAAAAACGCCATAGGCGGAAAAGCAGAGACACAAAACACGCAATCAAATGCGTTTCCACACAGCCTCGGCTCAAAGCCGCCATCTGACACTTGTGGTAAGATGGCAGTTCCCAAGGAACACAAAACGTCCTGCCTCCAAATCAAAGTGCCTGACGCTTATAGCCGTTGTTGGGTTGAAGGGGCGGAAAATGGCGCGTGAAACTACGCCTCTGCCCCACCAAGCCCCATGACCCCGGCATTCACAAACTCAGCGGCCAGTTTTCCGTATTCTGCACGGCTTAGCCCTTTGCCGGGACGGTGCCACATGTAGTACCAGTTTAGGATGCCAAACACCGACATTGTGACGGCGCGCAGGCGGTCTCCGGTCAGGTCGGGGCGTTGGGTGGCAATGGCTGCGGACATAATCGCCACCATGCGCCGTTGCAGATCAACCAGCGGCTCCTGCAGTTCCGGGGGCAGCGTCGCCAATGCATCCAATTGCAGTTTGTGTTCGGCATCGGCGTTTTCATAGGCGGATAGGGTTGTCTGGACCAGATCGGGCAGGGCGGTTGGTTGGTCCTGTTCTACAGCGTCCAACAGGTCAGATAAATGCGCCTCAAGGATGTCAAATAACAGCGATTCTTTGCTGTCATAATAGTGATAAATCAAAGCCTTGGACACGTCACAATGCTGTGCCGCCCCGGTCATTGAGGCACGGTCATAGCCGTGGCGGGCAAAATAGGTGGCAGCGCCCTTGCGCAGGGCGATGCGTTTTTCGTCGTGGTCTTTGGCGATGCCACGGGGCATCAGGATTTCGGGCGGTTGTCGATAATGCGCACCGCTTTGCCCTGACTGCGTGCCACGCCGCCGGGGTCGGCCACGTCGACGCGAATTGAGATGCCAACGGTGCGTTTGACCCGCGCCGCGAGGTCGCCAGCCGCCTGTTTTCGCTGCTCGCTTGTGGTAAAATCAGCGGCGGCTTCGGTCCGCACCAACATCTGGTCCATGCGGTCCGGGCGGCTCAGTTCGATCTGGAAATGTGGGGCTAGCCCCTCAACCGTCATCAACTGTTCCTCGATTTGGGTTGGGAACACGTTAACGCCGCGCAGAATGATCATGTCGTCGCTGCGTCCGGTGATTTTCTCCATCCGCCGCATGCTGCGCGCGGTGCCGGGCAACAGCCGGGTCAGATCGCGGGTGCGGTACCGGATGATCGGAAACGCCTCTTTGGTCAGCGAGGTGAACACCAGTTCGCCCTCTTCACCATCGGCGACCAACTCACCCGTGTCCGGGTTGACGATTTCGGGGTAAAAGTGGTCTTCCCAAATGTGCAGCCCGTCTTTGGTCTCAACACATTCGCTGGCAACACCGGGGCCCATGACTTCGCTTAACCCATAAATATCAACGGCATGCATATCAAACGCCTGTTCAATCTCAAGCCGCATGGCGTTGGTCCAAGGCTCGGCGCCAAAGATGCCCACATCAAGCGAACAGTCGCGCGGGTCTAACCCTTCAGTGGCGAATTCATCCAATATAGACAGAGCATAAGATGGTGTTACAGTGATGCCATTGGGTTTGAAATCGTTGATCAAACGCACCTGCCGTTCGGTCATACCGCCAGACACCGGCACAGTCGAAAGGCCCAAGGCATCGGCCCCCAGATGAATACCCAAGCCACCAGTAAATAGCCCATAGCCATAGGCGTTGTGCAGCATATCGCCGGTTCGCAGGCCCGCAGCCCGCAAGGATCGCGCCACAACCGAGCCCCATGTTTTCAGATCGTTTTCGGTATATCCCACAACCGTCGGCTGCCCGGTGGTGCCTGATGACGCATGAATGCGGCGCAGCTGATCGCGCGGCACAGCGAACATGTTGAACGGATAATTATCGCGCAAATCCTGTTTTACCGTGAACGGGAATTTCGACAGGTCCGACATGGTTTTGAGGTCATCCGGATGCACCCCAGCCGCATCAAACGATGCATTGTAATACGGTACGTTGTCATAGGCGTGGTTCAGCGACCATTTCAGCCGCTTCAGTTGCAGCGCTGTTATCTCATCCCGGCTGGCAATTTCTATCGGATCAAGGTCAGAGGGGCGGGGGGTAAGGTCTTTCATTATGGTTTCTCCAACAGCAGGGCGATGCCCTGTCCAACGCCGATGCACATGGTACAGATGGCGCGGTTCAGATCGTTGTTTGCCATATTGATCGAGGCCGTAAGGGCGAGGCGTGTTCCAGACATACCCAAAGGATGGCCCAACGCGATGGCGCCGCCATTCGGGTTCACATGGTCGGCATCATCCGCCAGACCCAGTTGCCGCATGACTGCGATGCCTTGGGCAGCAAAGGCTTCGTTAAGTTCGATTGTGTCGATATCGGTGATGGTTAATTTATGCTGTGCCAACAGTTTTTCGGTGGCCGGTGCCGGGCCAATGCCCATGATCCGGGGCGCAACGCCAACGGTTGTCATGCCGGTGATCCGGGCGCGCGGCGTCAGGTTGTATTTCTTTACCGCCGCCTCGGACGCGACAATCACCGCCGCAGCACCGTCGTTAACGCCCGATGCGTTGCCCGCAGTCACAGTGCCGTTTTCGCGGAACGGGGTGCCAAGGGACGCCAGTTTTTCGGCCGTGGTCTGGCGTGGATGTTCATCAGTGTCGATGATCACAGGATCGCCACGCCGTTTCGGGATGGTCACGGGCGCGATCTCCTGCGCCAAACGGCCGCTGTTGATGGCGGCAAAGGCGCGGTTTTGTGACCGCAGCGCAAAGGCGTCCTGATCTTCGCGGCTAATGCCGGAATCAGCGGCAACGTTTTCCGCCGTCTCAGGCATGGAATCGGTGCCATACAATTTATGCATCGCCTTGTTCACAAAACGCCAGCCAATGGTGGTGTCATAAATTTCGGCTTTGCGGGAAAACGCCGCGTCGGGTTTGGGCATCACCAACGGCGCGCGGCTCATGCTTTCGACACCACAGGCGATAACGACTTCGGCCTCGCCCAACCGCACGGCGCGCGCGGCACTGCCAACTGCATCAAGGCCTGAGCCGCACAGCCGATTGATCGTTGCGCCCGGAACCGTGTCGGGCAGGCCAGCCAATAACGCCCCCATACGCGCAACATTGCGGTTGTCTTCGCCCGCTTGGTTGGCGCATCCGGCAAGGACTTCGTCAATCGGCATGTCGGGATGGTCGGCCATAACGGCGCGGATCACATGCGCCAACATGTCGTCGGGGCGCATAGAGGAAAGCCCGCCACCATAGCGGCCAATGGGGGTGCGGATACCGTCGCAAAGATAGGCGTGTGTCATGTTCGTTCCTCGAAATTAAAGCCTTTGATGGTGCGGGATAGTCCGCGAAACAGGGCGACTTGCCGCCCGTCTTTGCCGGTGACCGTGACGTCATAGACTCCGGATCGCCCGGCGCGTGATACCTCGGTTGCCAAGGCAGTCAGGCGTTCGCCGGGTTGGCCGGGCGACAGGTATGTGATCGAATTCTGCTGGGCCAATGTAACGGCATTATAGCTGTTGCAGGCAAAGGCAAAGGCGCTGTCGGCGAGGGTGAAGATATAACCGCCATGACAGATCAGATGCCCGTTCAGATGATGATCCTGCACCTCAAACGACATCGTCGCGGTGCCCGGCCCAACGGAATCAAAGCTCATACCCAGCCATTTTGAGGCCGCATCAGTGGCCCACATCGCGGCGGCACTACGTTCGGCGCGTTCCTGAGGTGTCATTGTCGCTCCTCTTAATGTTGCCGTACACTGCACAAAACCGACCAATCGGTCAACAGTGTTGATTTCGCGGTGGTGTTGGTTATGGTAGCGCCAACAGATTGATGGAGACAGATCATGCTCAGACCCGCAAGTTATGCAATGGCCCATTGGATTGCCCCCGGCGATCAGGCGCGTGCAATTCACGGTCCGGTGGCCGGCAAATTGATCGCACAGGCAGGCGGTGCGCCGTTGGATGTGCAAGGCATGTTGAACTGGGCGCGCAATGTTGGCGGGCCAAATTTACGGGCGATGACGTTTCATCAGCGCGCCAAGATGGTCAAAGCATTGGCGCTTTATATTGGCGAGCGCAAAGAGCAGCTATACGCTATCAACCCGCTCACTGGGGCGACACGGCGCGATGGCGGCGTTGATATCGACGGCGGTATTGGCACCATGATGGTGATGGCCTCAAAGGGGCGGCAAAACCTGCCCGATGGCTATGTTTATGTGGATGGTGAGGTGGAGCAGTTGTCGCGCGGCGGTCAGTTTCTGGGCCAGCATATCGCGGTGCCGATGTTGGGTGTCGCGGTTCACATCAACGCCTTTAACTTTCCGATCTGGGGTATGCTGGAAAAACTGGCGCCGACGTTGCTGGCCGGAATGCCCGCTATCGTCAAACCCGCCACCCAGACCTGTTATCTGACCGAAGCCAGTTTTCGCATGATCATCGAAAGCGGCCTGTTGCCAGACGGTGCTGTGCAGTTGGTTATTGGCGGTGTTGGCGACATGTTGGACCACCTTGGTGCCCAAGACGTGGTCAGCTTCACAGGCTCGGCAGACACAGCGCTGCATCTGCGGTCTAACCCGCATCTGATGCGCCAGTCGGTGCGGTTTCACGCCGAACAGGACAGCCTGAACGCAACTATTTTGGGCCCCGATGTGGCCACAGGCAGCAGCACATTTGATCAGTTCATCAAAGAGGCCGCCAACGAAATTACCACCAAAGCCGGGCAAAAATGTACCGCAATCCGCCGCATCATCGTGCCCGAATCGGCAATGAATGACGTCACCGAGGCTTTGATCGCCCGCCTGTCCAAAACCACCATCGGCGCGCCGGACGCAGATGACGTGCGCATGGGCGCGCTGGCCTCGGCGGCACAAAAGGCCGATGTTCTGGCGAAATTGCAGGCCTTGGCTGGTGAAACCGTAAATCTGACCGGCGATCCGGAACCCACCGATCTGATCGGCGCGGGCCCCGAAGGTGCGTTTTTGAAACCAACGTTGTTGCGGTGTGATGACCCGGACGGGGCAACCAATGTGCATGAGCTCGAAGCCTTTGGCCCGGCGTCAACGATCATGCCCTATCGCGATACGGCCCATGCCGCGCAACTGGCCAATCGTGGCGGCGGCTCGCTGGTTGCGTCGCTTATCACCGATGACAGCAACGTGGCGCGCGAGGTCACCCTGAGCAGTGCCGCATGGCATGGCCGACTGTATATTGTTGGCGAACAGAGCGCACCTGAATCCACCGGCCACGGCGCACCGATGCCACAAATGGTGCATGGCGGGCCGGGGCGTGCAGGTGGTGGCGAAGAGCTTGGCGGCGTGCGCGCTGTGCTGCATTATATGCAACGTACTGCCATTCAGGGCAGCCCGGATGTGATTAGCGCCATCACCGGTCAGTGGCTACCGGGTGCGCGTGAGATCAAAGGCCCGGATCATCCGTTTCAACGCACCTATGACGAGATCCAGATCGGCGAAACGCTACATACTAAACCGCGTACGATCACATCAGACGACATTGAAAAGTTTGCGCATTTCACCGGTGATACGTTTTATGCCCACATGGATGACGCCGCCGCCAAGGCCAATCCATTCTTTCCGGGGCGTGTGGCGCATGGCTATCTGTTGCTGTCGTTTGCTGCTGGTCTGTTTGTGCAACCTGATCCCGGTCCGGTGCTGGCCAATACCGGGCTGAACGGGCTGAGTTTTCAGAAACCGGTTAGCCCCGGTGACGCCATCAAGGTGCGCTTGACCTGCAAACGCAAAACCCATCGCACCGATACATACGGCGAGGTTGCTTGGCATGTGACGTTAACCACACCCGAGGGCGACGCGGTGGCGCAATACGAACTTTTGACGATGGTGTCCTATACGCGCTAAAGGGGGGGCATGGATCCACTTGCCCCGCTCATAAACGCCCTGCATTCCGAAGGCCGCCTGCGCGTCTGGTCACTGGTGATCACCGCATTCGGTGATCTGGTACAGACGCGCGGCGGCGCGATTTCGACAGCACGATTGGGGCAATTGCTGGGCCGTGTTGGTGTTGAACCGGGCACCCTGCGCACGGCCTTGTCGCGGCTGGGCCGGGATGGTTGGGTTGAAAGTGAACGCAAAGGCCGCACCAGCATCTATCGGCTAAGCGCGCAAGGTTTGGCCCGGTTTGCCCCGGCAACCACCCGCATTTATGGGCAGCCCCGCACCGGACGGGTCGACAAATGGGCGATTTCGCTGACCCTGACCGCGACTGGCGCACCCGAGGTGACGATTCGCGCGGCGGATGAGGCGCAGGCAGATGTCGATTGCCGTGTGGTTGGCGACCTTGCCAGCCTGTCAGCAACCTACCGCGCCTCATTAATGAGCCCCGCCCACCGATCGGCGCTTGCGGCGTTGTCTGCGGATATCAAAGCGGTAAAACGCGACCTCACTGCACCATTGGACGCGGCAGCGGCGCGTTTGTTGCTGATCCACCGCTGGCGTCGGATCGTGTTGCGGTTTCCTGAATTGCCGGTTGAGTTGATGCCGCTGGATAGTCCGCTGGCCGACCCGCGCGGGGCCGTGGCGGACGCTTACGGGCGCATTTCGCCGGCAACTGAGGCTTGGCTTAGTGCGCCTCAATCGGGGCTCGGGCCGATGCCGCCAGCTGACCCAAAGTTTGCCAATCGGTTTGGTGGTTTACTGCAGGCTTGATTTGCGCGGCGTTTGGCGCAACTCTGGGATATGACAGTCCAACAGCCAAAACCGTTTCGTAAAAATAAAATCCCGGTTCAGGTCGCCTTTGACCGACGCGAACTGTCCGACATCCTGTCTATTTATGGGCGGATGGTGGTGGCCGGGGAGTGGCGCGACTACGGCATTTCCAGCCTTAGCGAAATGGCGGTATTTTCTGTGTTCCGAAGAACGTCTGAAAACCCGCTTTACCGGATCGAAAAACGGCCCAAGCTGCGTAATCGGCAGGGCCAGTATTCGGTGGTCAGCATTGACGGCCAAATCCTGAAACGTGGCCATGACCTAAAGACGGTGTTGCGCGTGCTTGAACGCAAATTGATCCGCGCTGTTAACTGACTGCTGATAGCGTCTAGGCCCGGAGCCAATTTATGAACGCCAGTTTAGGATGGGCCGATCATAAAGCAGGTCACATTGCGCGCCTGCAACCGACGGCAGGCCAGATCGGCGGTTTCACGGGTCATGCCAACAAAGGTTGCATCAAATCCGCGTTTGGATTGCCCCACTTTGCGTAAACTTCCGTCCAGCGTCGACATTTCTGCCAGCGCCGTCCGCAGCAGAACCTTTTCTGCCTGATAACGGGTTGTATAGCGCCCGATATTGATGCCCCAATGTTGGCCGCCGGAGGTGGACAGGCGGGTGACAATCACCTGATTGGGTTCCGGTACTGGTTTTGGCGTGGTGCTGGTCAGAACCAGATCGCTTGGCCGTGCTGCTGGTCGTTTGACCGAGCCATCGGCAGACAGGGCGACAGGGGCACCTGCGGCGGCGACAGCGGCGCTTATGCCTGCCTTGAGTTTGGCCTGATCCTGCGTCGCCGATGCGGTCACAGCATCCGAAGCAATAGCCGCCAGAACAGTGTGGCGGGCGATGGGCCTAAGGCTCTTTTGGACGGCGCCAACAAGGCGCACGGTTTTACCGGCGGCGCCGATTTCAGTGTTGGCGTTGCCGACATATGTTGGGCGATTCGGTTGCCGGAGGGGCGCGCGGGATGGTGCACGGCGGAACCCAAGGTCCAGCAATTCCGCAACTTTGGCATTGCGCGAAACCGAAGATTTACCGCCAAAGACAGTGGCGATGATACGTTCATTGCCGCGCTCGGCCGAGGCCACCAGATTGAACCCCGCCGCGCGCGTATAGCCGGTTTTGATGCCGTCAGCACCGCGATAGGCCGCCAGCAGGCGCCGGTTGGTGTTGTTTACGGTCTTGATCCCGGCATCGGTTGAGCGGCGCGAGAACAGGTTGTAATATTGCGGAAAATCATACAGCAGATGCCGCCCCAGCGCGGTCATGTCCCGTGCCGTGGACAGATGCCCAGACTCGGTCAGCCCGTGGGCGTTTTTGAATGTGGTCCGGGTCATGCCCAATGACTTGGCCGTGCGCGTCATGCGCCGGGCAAACGCGGCCTCAGAGCCGCTTATCGCCTCACCTAATGCGGTGGCGGCGTCATTGGCAGATTTGACCGAAGCCGCGCGGATCAAATAGCGCAAAGCGATGCTTTGTCCGGCCCTCAGGCCAAGTTTCGAGGGCGGTTCAGATGCGGCATGTTTGGAAATACGCACCTTGGTATCCAAGGTGATTTCGCCGTTTCGGATCGCTTCGAATACGATGTACAGCGTCATCATTTTGGTAAGAGATGCCGGGTGCAATCGGGTATCGGCATTGCGCGAATGCAGCACCTCGCCGGAGCGGGCATCAATGACCATCGCGGCATAAGGGGCTGCGGTAACGCTTAGTGGTACCAGCACACACAACCAAATTGCGGCGAAAATAAATAGCCCTAAACGGGCCACGCTTATACGGCGAACCTGCACAATAATACTGCCTTTAACTGCCTCTGGCCGCCGATTTTTCGGCTGGCTCATTTTTTATAGTGTCTAACCGCTAACATAGGATTTCGTCAAAAGATACCCGTAGGTTGTGGGGCGTGCTCACATTTTCGCTGGTTGATTTCGCTACATTTTGCGGTGCCTCGTCAGGCCGACGCAACACTGGCGATTATGGCAAAAATGTGGCAAATTTCCGCCGGTCTCGTTAAGTCGCATTTAGGCGATGCGGTCGACCAGTTCGGCCAAATCGGCCAGATTGTCCAACTCGTGATAGCGCGGCGCATCGGTCGGAGGCTCGGCGTGTTCGATCTCCCAGACCAGACCGTGGGGCACGTAGACGCCCCAGCCCCCGGCCTTGATCACTGGCACAACGTCTGATCGCATCGAATTGCCGATCATCATGGCGCGATCGGCCCCATCGCCGTGCCGCTCAAACACAGTCCGGTAGGCTGCTGTCGATTTGGTCGACACGATCTCGACGCCATCAAACAGATCACCCAACCCCGATTGCGCCAGTTTGCGTTCCTGATCCAGTAAATCGCCCTTGGTGATCAAAATCACGCGATGGGTTTCGGCCACGGCCTGAACCGCGGCCTGCGCATGCGGCAGCAATTCGATCGGATAGGCCAGCATGTCCTGGCCTGCCGCAATCAGTTCGGCGATAACGCTAGCTGGAACCTTTTGATCGGTCACTTCGATGGCGGTTTCGATCATCGACAGCACAAAGCCCTTAACCCCAAAGCCATAGCGCCCGATGTTGCGTTTTTCGGCCTCAAGTAAACGCGCCGCCAGATGGTCTGGTTCGGCGTGATCTGCCAGCAATTCGGCAAACCGATCCTGGGTCAGTCGAAAGAACCGTTCGTTGTGCCAAAGCGTGTCGTCCGCATCAAAGGCAACAAGTGTAAGTCGATTAGACATAGGTGCGGCGTGCTTTCTCTTTTCCATTCCGGTTGGAAGGTCTATAGTTGTTAAACGTTCACAGTATCCCAATCCCAGCCACCGAGACCATCGCCATGTCGCAAGATCCATTTATGATGTCGGACAATCCCGGCGATGACAATGATACATCGCTGCTGCTTGATTCACGGCCCAAAACCAAACGGCCACCTTTGTATAAGGTGCTGCTGTTGAATGATGATTACACGCCGATGGAATTCGTCGTGCACATTCTTGAGCGATTCTTTGGCATGAATCATGCGCAGTCATTTGAGATTATGCTGACCGTTCACAAAAAAGGTGTCGCCGTGGTTGGCGTGTTCAGCCACGAGATCGCCGAAACCAAGGTGGGCCAGGTCATGGATTTCGCCCACCGACATCAGCACCCTTTGCAGTGCACGATGGAAAAAGAAGAGTAAATTCACCCCATGTCTATTCGATTGTCGCTTGCCCTTGAAAAGGGTGATTTGGTGTTGCCTGATGATGGCGTGATATCGGTGCTTTTGCCCGTGCCAGAGACCGATTTGACGGTTTTCCCGATGGATCGCGTGCAAATTGTGCAGCCTATGTGGCCCGATTTTGATCATTTCCAGACTATGGGGTTTGATTGTGTCGCCGAAAGCGATGCGCCCGCTGCCGCTGTTATCGTCTGCATTCCCCGCGCCAAGGCGCTGGCCCGTGGTTTGATTTATCAGGCCTGCCAACGCAGCACAGGTATTGTGGTGGTGGATGGCGTCAAAACCGACGGCATCGACAGCCTGTTGCGAGAGGTGCGCAAACGGGCGCCGGTGCGGGGTCCTATGTCCAAGGCACACGGCAAGATTTTTTGGTTTGATGCGGACGCTGAAACATTTGCCGATTGGAAAGCGCCCGAAATCCAGCACGCGGATGGGTTTGTCACCGCTCCTGGGGTGTTCTCGGCGGATGGAATCGATCCGGCTTCGGCTTTGCTTGCGGCGTCGCTCCCGAAGAAAATAGGCCGCAATGTTGTCGATCTTGGGGCCGGGTGGGGCTATCTGACGGCGCAGCTTTTGGCTGATCCAAAGATCGAATCCTTTGACATAGTCGAGGCGGATCACACTGCATTGGCCTGTGCCCGGCAAAATTTGGCCGATCCACGGGTCCGGTTTCATTGGGCGGATGCGCTGACATGGAAGTCATCGGTGCGGATCGATACGGTTATCATGAACCCGCCGTTTCATACTGGCCGCACCGCCGATCCGGCGTTGGGCCGGGGGTTTATTGCCGCTGCCGCGCGAATTTTGGGGCCGTCGGGGTCCCTGTGGATGGTCGCCAATCGGCATTTGCCCTACGAGGCGACGCTAACGACTCACTTTGCCCAGGTCCAAGAAGCCGCCGGTGACGGACGGTTTAAAATATTGCAGGCCACTCGCCCCATTCGTTCCTCTCGCCCCCGGCACTGATCCGGGTTAAACCGTTAACAAGGAGAGCTGACATGTCCTTTTCCATCGCCGGTAAGACCGCGATTGTGACCGGAGCCGCCAATGGGATTGGTCTGGCCATCGGGCGGCAGTTTGTCAAAAAAGGCGCGAATGTGATGTTCGCGGATATGGATGAAAAACGCCTGATTGCTGAGCTGGGCGAGGATCTGGACGAAGGCAATGTGCGCTATTTCGCCGGGGATTTGCGGGAAAAGCTGACGATTGCCAACCTGCTTTCAGCCACTTTGGACGCGTTTGATGACGTCGACATTTTGGTAAATGGTGCGCGTCAGGTCACCACGTCCGACCCGCTGGACCCCGAAGATGATTCTGTGATTGATCTGCTAAACCAGAACCTGCTGCCGGCCTTGCGCCTGTCACAGGTGGTGGCCAAACGGATGATTAAACAGGCGCAGGATCGCGATGACGGACCCGTTGGATCGATCATCAACCTAAGCTCAATCGCGGCGCGGCTGACTCATCCGGATTTGCTGGCCTATTCGGTCAGCTCGGCGGCGTTGGACCAGTTGACGCGATCGTTGGCGGTGGCGCTGGCACCCAATCGCATCCGGGTGAACGCGGTGGCGTTTGGGTCGGTGATGAGCGCGTCCCTCAAAGCGGCCTTGCAGGAAAACACGCAATACCGGCAAGATATCGAGAAAAACACACCTCTGTCGCGGATTGCTTCGCCGGGCGAGTTGGCGGATGCGGTGCAATATCTGGCGTCAGACGGGTCGGCGTTTATGACCGGTCAAATCCTGACGGTGGATGGCGGCCGTACATTGCTGGATCCGGTTGCGGTTCCTGCACATTGAAAACTTTAGAACGAGTAAACAATGACCTCTTTTAACAGTGAAAAATCCCGGGCATCCGCCTGGTTTCGGCAAATGCGCGATGACATCGTTATGACGTTTGAGGGGCTTGAAGACAGTCACGACACTGGCCCGATGTCGGATAGGACGGCGGGACGGTTTGAGGTCAGCAACACCAAACGCGATTCTGGCGATGGCAGCGATGCCGGCGGCGGGCTGATGAGCGTCATGCGCGGTGGCCGGGTTTTTGAAAAGGCCGGCGTCAATGTCTCGACTGTGTTTGGCACGCTGGGCGAGCAGGCACAGATGGCGATGGCCGCGCGCAAAGGGTTGGACGGGATGAAGGATGACCCGCGGTTCTGGGCCTCGGGTATTTCGTTGGTGGCGCATATGCAAAACCCGCATGTCCCGGCTGTGCATATGAATACGCGGATGTTCTGGACGCCGCACGCCTGGTGGTTTGGCGGCGGCTCCGATCTGAACCCTTGTATCGAGTATGAAGAAGACACGACGCATTTCCATGCTGAGCAAAAGACGCATCTGGACCCGCATGGGTTGGCGCATTATCCCCGGCTGAAAGACTGGGCAGACGAGTATTTCTATATCCCGCACCGGGGCCGTGCGCGGGGTGTCGGCGGTGTGTTTATGGATGATTATTGCACTGGCGATTGGGCGGCAGATTTTGCGCTGACACAAGACATCGGCCGGGCGTTCCTGCCGGCCTTTGTGCCGTTGGTTGAAAAACGCCGGGTGCAGGGTTGGTCCGAGGCGGACAAGGACGCGCAACTGATCCACAGGGGGCTCTATGCCGAGTATAATCTGGTCTATGATCGCGGCACCAAATTTGGCCTGACCACAGGCCACGATGCCAACGCGGTGTTGATGAGCCTGCCGCCGATGGCCAAATGGGTCTAGGGCACGTGGGTTTTCACCCACCCTACGCTTAATTAATAACGTTTCTAGGGTGACGTAGGGTGGGTGAAAACCCACGCGGCGTTAGGGTCTCGGCCATTGCCATCGGGCCATTCTTGTTAAAACCGCCAGCAAGACACCACCACCAAATGCACCAAAAACCACCGCAAATTGATCGTGGATCGGCACATACCAGAACGCCAATGCCAAATCATCGTCGACATAGATCACCCCGATAAAGCCAACCACACAGGCAATCGAGACGATCAGCATGATGTCATAGGCGTGCATCGCCCCTTACCGCCAGCCAGCTTCGCTGAGCGCCTGACCGTAATTGTTGGCAATCCGCATCTGTGGCCGCAGACCTTTGCCAACCAACAGCTTGTGCATGTTTGGCACCTGCCAGCACGGCACATGCATCACCATGTGATGTTCCAGATGGAAATTCACCCAATAGGGCGCCACCAGCAGCCGCGCCAATGGGCCGGCTTTGGTTGTGCGCACATTTTGCATCGGGTTTTCGGAGATTTCGGTGGCACCATGTTCTGCAATATTGCGTAGGCGCAGGACAAATTGGAACCAAGTCAGGGACGGCAGCAGCCAAAAGGCCAGCCCCCACCACCAATCACCGACCAATCCCATCACCACGATCACCCCCACAAACACCGGCAAGGATTTCCACAGATCCCGCGCTTTAAACGCCTGTGCAAAATCCGAGGCTGCGGCCTTAACCGCCTCATCATCTCCGGCCAGACGGATCGACATGGCGATTTGGCCAGCCAGTTGTTTTACGCCGGTTTGGCCGGTCAAATCACGGGTGAATTTGCGCTTTAGGCTGGCTTTGGATGTGGGGAATTTGGACGAGAGCACCAGATCGGGGTCTTTGTCGGTCTGGGTAAATCGATGATGCGTCAGATGATAGTGGCGATAGGCGCCAAGTTCGGCCAGGATCGGTCGGCCACACAGCCATTCGCCAACAAATTCGTTAAAGGCGTGGGTTTTGAACAGGGCGTTATGGGCCGCCTCGTGCATCAGGATCGCCAACCCCAATTGGCGTGATCCAATCACCATAACCGCCAACAGGAATGTCAGCGGATTTGGCCAGATTGCAAACATGGCAACTGCCAGCGCGATGGTGCCCCAACAATGCACGATCAACCACAGGCCCATCAGGTCGGACCGTTCGGCCAGCGGCCGAATCTCATCGGTTGTCATAAAGGCTTTGCCAGGTGTCATGCGCGGTTCTCCCTAAAGAGAGTGTCACAGGCCGCTGCCCATCCTGTCAATTAAACCGCGACGCCATTTATCCGGGGTGCTAGCTGCGCCAGTCGAAAAAACCCGGACCGGCCTGTTTCAGCAATCTATCGGCCATGTCCTGCCCCAAGGCGGCACCGTCCTCAATCGGGCAGGTACGATCATCGTCAATCGCCTCGGAGCCATTTGGCCGCAACACCTGTCCGCGCAGGCGCAAGGTTTTGCCATCCAGTTCGGCCAACCCGGCAATTGGTGTTTCGCATGATCCGTCCAATGCCGTCAGAAACGCCCGTTCTGCGGCGAGTCTTTGGCCGGTTTCGACGTGGTGAATGGCCGCTAACAGATCGGCCATGCGGTGGTCGGTGACGCGCCGCTCAATGCCAATAGCACCTTGGGCAACCGCGGGCAGCATGTCGTCGGCAGAAATCGGCGTCGCAGGCACATCGGCCATATCTAACCGGTTCAATCCGGCCATCGCCAGAAACGTACACTCGGCCACGCCGTCATTCAGCTTTCGCAGTCGCGTCTGAACCGTGCCGCGAAATTCGACCACTTGCAGGTCGGGGCGATTAAGCAGGATCTGCGCTTTGCGCCGTAAACTCGAGGTGCCAACAACCGCACCGGATTGCAGATCGCCCAGCCCGGTTGAGCGTGGGGATATAAACGCATCGCGCGGGTCTTCGCGGGGCAGATAGCTGTCGAGCACGAGGCCATCGGGTTGCAGCACCGGCATGTCTTTCATCGAATGAACGGCGATGTCGATTTTACCTGACAACAAATCCTCTTCGATCTCGCGGGTGAACAGACCTTTGCCGCCGATGTCTTTCAGCGGTCGGTCCTGCACTCGGTCGCCAGTGGTTTTGATCACCACGATGGCAAAGGCATCCTGTGGCAGATCAAAGGCGGCGGCCAATCGATAACGGGTTTCATAAGCCTGTGCCAAAGCCAGGGGCGAGCCACGCGTGCCGATTTTCAGCGGGTTGGCCGGAGAGGGAAGTGTATTTGTCATCCCCTGTCTTTAATCGCGTCACATTGCCCTGACAACCGTCACATGCTTGACAAATCGCCGCCCAGACCGGACCCAAGGCATCTAATCAATTCGGGGGCGATCATGGCCAACACTAAAAAGATGATGCGGGCACTGGCAGGCGAAACACTCAAGACGCCGCCAATCTGGATGATGCGGCAGGCTGGCCGCTATTTGCCCGAGTATCGCGCCACCCGTGCCAAGGCCGGAGATTTCCTGTCGTTGTGTTACAATAGCGAGTTGGCCGCCGAGGTGACGATGCAACCAATCCAGCGGTATGGCTTTGATGCGGCCATTATGTTTGCCGATATTTTGCTAGTGCCACAGGCGCTGGGCGCGGACCTGTGGTTTGTCACCGGCGAAGGCCCACGTCTGTCGACCATCACAACCCAAAGCGATTTTGACGCGTTGAAACCGGCAAGTGACATTCACGACACGCTGGCGCCGATTTATGAGACGTTGCGCATTGTGGGCGGTGAATTATCCGCCGACACCACGCTGATTGGGTTCGCAGGCGCGCCATGGACCGTGGCGACCTATATGATTGCCGGGCGCGGCACGCCGGATCAGGCGCCCGCGCATGCCCTGCGTGAGGAAAATACCGCGTTATTTGAGGCGCTTTTAGAGCGGATTACGGTGGCGACTATCGACTATCTGTCGATGCAGATTGAGGCGGGTGCCGATGTGGTCAAACTGTTTGATAGCTGGGCCGGATCGCTGAAAGGCGCGGATTTTGAGAAATATGCGCTAAAGCCTTGCCAGCAAATTGTCACAGCGTTGAAAAAACGCCACCCCGATACGCCGATCATCGGATTTCCGCGTGAGGCCGGTGACAAATATATAGGGTTTGCCAAGGCAACAGGCGTCGATTGCGTGGCGTTGGACAATTCGGTTGATCCGGTTTGGGCTGTCAAAAATGTGCAGGTTGATGGCTGTGTACAGGGCAACCTGGCCTCGCGTCATATGGTTACGGGCGGTCAGGATCTGGTCGACGATACCCTTGCAATTGTTAAGGCGTTTTCGGGTGGTCCGCACATCTTTAACCTTGGACATGGCATCACGCCGGACGCGGATCCACAAAACGTTCAGCTGATGATCGACACTATCCGACAAGCCTAGTCATTTCGGGCTTGACGCATGGCCTTAGCTGGCTTACGACGCCCAAACTTACGGCGGTGTAGCTCAGTTGGTTAGAGCAGCGGAATCATAATCCGCGTGTCCGGGGTTCAAATCCCTGCACCGCCACCAAAAACTCATGTATATCAAGAGTTTACGGTGACAATTTGCAAAGTAAAGAATCGCCAGATAAGTTACACACTGTTACACACCGAATAGGGTGAGACGAGTGTTGGATAAGTCGAAGAATCAAGTTTCTAAGCTGAAACACATCAAGTCTGGACTTGCGATCTATCAAACTGGTCGAAGCCCGTTTTGGTACGCACGGCTCTGGGACAGTATCGCGAAGAAGTACGTTAGAAAATCTACCAAAGAAACCAGTCGTATAGACGCGATTGAAGCGGCGCTTGAGTTTGCGGACACGTACAGAAAGAACGTCGATCCGTCTCAGGCAGCGACCAAAGACAGGAGCTTTGAAACGTTTGCTCGCAAGTTTGACGCGTTCAACAAAGCGAAAGGTGCAAATGCTCGCAGCTATTCAGATGGTCGTAAGATCCTGTTTCGGGAGGGCGACGGTCTGATCTCGTATTTCGGCAAGTATGATGTTGGCAAAATCACGTCAGGTGAGATGAGGGATTTTCTTGTTCATCTAGATTCTCGGCGAGAACAGCCGCTTGCGAACTCGACGAAGGCCAAGCAATGCATGATGGTACATCAGGTGCTTCGGTTAGCGTTCGAAGATGGCTTGATCGACAAGATACCAGACGCGCCCAAACTTAAGACCGTTGATAAGCCACGCGTGACCTTCACGGAGAAGGAATACAAAAAGCTGATGACGGTAGCGCGGCAGTGTGCGCAGCGCGGAGATGTCGTTCGTGGCGTGAAAATGACGCACAAGCACGTCCACATTTTTGCGTTCATCGTGCACAGTTTTTTACGGCCGACAGAAAAAGAACTGTTCGGGCTGCGACACGTCGATGTCGAAGTTCGTACTGATCCGAAGCATCTCGTGATGAGCGTTCACGGCGGCAAGACTGGTTTTCGAAAAGCGGCAACGTTGTCGTTTGCTTTGGTCTTGTACAGTAGTACTCGCATGGTACTCAGGAAGTCTGACCCAGACTCGCCCCGCGAGCTTACGACACCAGACCCAGACGAATATGTGTTTATGCCTGAGTACAAGAACAGGGCCACTGCAGTCAGCACAGCGCGACGCATCTTCAATCATGTATTGGATGTGTCGGGTCTAAAGTATGATTCGAACGGCAATGCTCGATCGCCCTATTCATTGCGCCATTTTTCTTTGCAGTCACGGCTTCGAAATTCGAAGGGCAAGGTCAACATTTACTGGCTTGCCAAGAATGCTGGCACGAGCGTTGAGCAGCTCGAGCGGTTCTATCTCAAGAATATGGAATTGAGTCCCGAGCAGGTCGAGAACCTGCAGACGTTGGGTGACGGGGATTGAGTGGGATTTCACATGTGTGATAGTCCCTTTCCAAACCACCCAAGCGTGACATTTGGGCGCTTCTGGTACGGTCGGGCTTGAAGCAGTCTGCATTCTGTGATTGATTTTTCGAGAGAAGTTCTTCTTTTGGGTGAATGCTGTTTAGGGATTGTAGATAAATATGATTAAATTTCTGGGGATAGCCGTCTTATCATTTGCCATACTAGGTGCTTCGATCGCTTCTTCCTAAAACTTAACCGGCCCGCAGAAAAACGCCGTCAGGTCTGCAAATAACTACCTGAGTTTTTCAGGGTTTTCTCGAGCTGGTCTTATCGAACAGCTGTCCTCTTCATACGGAGATGGCTATAATGTTGCCGACGCTACAGCGGCTGTGAACAGCCTGTCTGTTGATTGGAATGCCCAGGCGGTGAGATCCGCAAAACAGTATTTGGAAATGATGGGATTCTCGTGCAAGGGGCTCATCGATCAACTTTCATCGGATGTCGGTGACAAATACACAAGAAGTCAGGCTACCCACGGCGCGCAGCAAGCCGGGGCCTGTTGAACCTTAACAAAACTGATCCATAACAAAACCAGTTTGCAAACAAGAGACTTAATATGCCTTCAGAACTCTTAAGCGCGTCAGCATTTGCTGAATGGATGGATATATGACAGCTAAATCGATCACAATTGTGTGCGCAGGGTTAGTGATGGCTGCAGCCATATTTGCGTATTTTTCTCTTACAGTATTTGTGATTCAGCCTATCGGCGCATTGCCAGAGGGCCGAACTCTTGTAACAAAACGCGTCGGAAAAACCAGTTTTTTAGACAGTGCTGATGCTATCTGTGAGCGAGAAATGGGAGGAGTCAGCTTGCTTTGCCGCAGTATGATGATGGGCAAGATTTTAGAGGAAACGACTGTCTACTTCCGTCTTCCGTACAGTGAAACTTTGTATTTATGGTCGACAGGTGGCAGAGAATATGGACGATAAGGGGAGATAAAGTGGAAATTCTTATAATTGCAGTGCTAATTGGACTTATCCCAGCCGCCATTGCTCAGGGAAAAGGCAAGTCTTTCTTGCTTGGTGGATATACGGCGCAGCCTTATTCATTGTGGCCCTCCCTCATGCGCTTATTATGCGGGCAGATGATCGTGCAATCGAAAGCCAACAGCTGAGTTCAGGGATGAAGAAGTGTCCAAGTTGCGCTGAGTTAATCAAGCAAGATGCAATAGCTTGCAAACATTGCGGGAGAGACGTTTGACTTAAGCGCGACCGAACCAGTTGGTCCCTATCCCAGCGATCACGTAGGCGGGCCGTTGACTGGCCTTTGCCTCCTGCTGGCCCGATTTGAGCAGAGGCGCTAGTCGCTTTTGCCAATCAATTGTCAGTTCGGTTGGGCTGTCGTCATAATTTCGTCTTCAAGTTTAAGTAAGCTGCATGAAATCCGACCTAAACCAATCGGGACAGAGAGTTGGAATATTTGAGCAGAACAATTGAGACGATCCCTGATGACACGCTTTTTGTAAGCGTGTTTGCATTGGCTGCGCCCTGCTGATCAGCCGTCTTGTTTTCAATCGAACAAATCAGTGGCTGCAAATCAGAAGCGCCAAGAACCTCGTTCGCTTGGCTCCACGGTCAGGTGGGGTTTCATTCACACTGCCACGGTTGAAACGCATTCACCCACTTGTTTGGCTCATTGCCGCAGGCGTATTGGCCAACGCGTATTCCCTCACCGTAGATCACAACGAATTTTTCAATGACCGGGCGTCTACCAATGACCGAGTTCAGATCAACCGTCTTCCACAAATTGATGGATCATCTGGGCAGAAAGGAAGACGAACTGCACAACCCTCGACAACAGCAAGGCAGATTGAAGGCCGAGTTACTCACGTGAGAGACGGCGACACCATTGAAGTTATGGGTACACCCATTCGGTTTGCCAAATTGGACTGTGCCGAGCTTGGGACACCAGCAGGTGAGAGAGCAAAACGGCGGATGGCGCAACTCGTCGCGGGTGAAAAAGTTCAATGCCAATTGTCCAAAAGACGTAGCTACGATCGCGTAATCGGAGAATGCGATCTGCAAAACGGACAAAGCCTAAGTGGTATCATGATCCGAGAAGGGATTTGCCGTCGCTGGCGATGATGCCCAGAACAAGTCTAATCGAAAAACCGATTTGGCAAAGTACTACGAACATAATTTCACATGTGAAATTCGAAAGTGCCAATCTTCGACATCGCAAAAGGCGTACTTGACGGGCTTTTGCCTCCTGCTAGCAAGATGTGAATTGTCACTCTGACAGGAGATCAAATCGATCCAATTCCAGCGCGTGTCTCCGAACCGGTTTCAAATGCATTGAGGTAAATGCACTCATATTTTAAAGAGCGCCAAAGTCGCTCGATCATCCGGTTGTCGATCCCGCGACCTTTACCATCCATGGAT
>JBLHMP010000072.1:0-21029 GCA_047623555.1 Granulosicoccus sp. | reverse complement strand
CTTCGACACAAAGAACACGGCGGTTGTTTTCCATGAACCGGAGCTGTTCAAGACCTTCAAGTTGTTCAAGCGGGCCAACCAACCAATTGGGATAGGCGGCCAATGCATCCGGGCGATAGGCATAAACGCCAACGTGGTGAAACACCGGAGTCGGAGCAGAATCCGCGTATATTTCAGTGGTGAACGGCACCACTTCTTTTGAGAAATACATCGCACTGTGATCCGCAGAAAACACCGCCGTGGTGCCCCCGACCCGACCTGCCTTGCGATCTGCAAGAAACCCGTTCAGCGCCGTGCCGTCACACCGCAGAACCGGCGTTGCCACTCCAGCCAGAGGGGCCGCGCGCAGGCCTTTTATCAAATCCTCAACAAACCAATGCGGCGTCAACGGAGCATCGCCCTGAAGATTAACCACAACATCATAGCCACCGCCCAGCGCGGCGTGGGCCTCAGCACAGCGTTCAGTGCCGTTGGCGCAGGTGTCCGAGGTCATCACGACCTCGGCCCCAAAAGCCTCAGACGCCGTTTTGATGCGATCGTCATCTGTAGCCACAACCACCCGATCGACCCCCGCCACAGCGCTTGCTGCCAGCCATGAGCGTTCGATCAACGACCGCGACACACCGCTAGCGCCCGTTAAAGGCACCAGCGGCTTGCCGGGATATCTGCTGGAAGCGTAGCGCGCGGGGATTACGATCAGGACTGACATCAGGCGTCCTTCAGCTCAACACCTGGCGCATAGGCGATGAAGAACGGATTGGCGTAATCCTCTTTGCCGTAGACCAGCGGGCTGTGATCATCAAAGCGTACAACGCGGCCACCGGCGCCGGACAAAACGGCGTGACCTGCGGCAGTGTCCCATTCCATGGTACGTCCCACGCGCGGATAGATATCGGCCTCTCCCGTTGCAATCAGGCAGAATTTGAGCGACGAACCGGCGCTTTTCATATCCTTAACCGCATATTTGTTGATGTAATCATCGGTGGCCTGATCCCGGTGCGATTTACTGGCCACAACCATCAATGCAGTATTGTCCGATTTGGCAACGTTAATCGGCGTAGTCGGACCAACGGTATCGACATCAAATTCACCGGTTTCTTCGACCGACTGCCCGTCGGCCAAGGTGAAAAACATCCGATCTTTGGCTGGCGCATAAACAACGCCACGCGTTGGAACCCCTTTTTCCACCAATGCGATATTGACGGTAAAATCTCCGCGGCGATGAATGAATTCTTTGGTGCCATCCAGCGGATCAACGATCAGAAATGTATCGCCCTGCGTTTTGTGCGTGTCAGACTGTTCTTCGGTTACCAGCATCATTTCTGGAAAGGCCGCGCGCAGACCATCGGAAATGATCGCATCTGCGGCTTCGTCCGCGGCGGTCACCGGACTTTCATCCGATTTCGAGCGGATATCAAAGTCGTCAGATCCGTAAATTTCCATGATTTTCTCACCTGCCTGAATGGCCAGTTTGCGGATCACCGGTACAAGAATTTCGTAATTCATTAAAATTTCTCCGTCAAATTGTAGGTTTATTGAATAATGTTGTCGGGCCCCTTATGCTTGGCAAGCAACGGAACAGCAAGAATTCCGTGTCATTGTGTGCCGAGCCACTGGATAGCCAAATATGTTCATAACCACCAAGCCAAGTTCAAGCCTGACCGGCGCCATCCGAATCTTTGAGCTGATCTTTCACTCAATCGTTCGTAACGTGCGGAAAACCCACAATAATGCGATTATTGCGATCTTGCTGAATATGCTTCAGGTGGCAATTTTCATCATGGCTTTTTATGTGATGTTTTCGCTACTTGGGCTTAAAGGAACGGCGATTCGGGGTGATTTCCTGCTTTATATCATGTCTGGCGTCTTCCTCTATATGACACATACAAAAACGCTTGGGGCTGTTGTTGGCTCTGAGGGGCCATCCAATCCGATGATGCTTCATGCGCCGATGAACACCATCATCGCCATTGCGGCCGCGGCACTTGGGGCACTGTATATTCAGCTGCTATCGTTGTTTGCGATCCTGTTTATCTATCATGTCGCGTTTACACCTGTGGTCATCAACGGCTGGGTTGGTGCCTTTGGCATGTTGTTGCTGGCCTGGTTTACCGGTGCAGCATTGGGGCTGGTGTTTCTGGCGTTAAAACCCTGGTTTCCGGCGGCAATTGGGGTGATTACGACGGTTTATCAGCGGGCCAACATGATCGCGTCTGGCAAAATGTTTGTCGCCAACACACTGCCCAGTTTCATGCTGGCAATTTTTGACTGGAACCCACTGTTCCATTGTATTGACCAGGCGCGGGGCTATACTTTCATCAACTATCACCCACGCTATAGCAGCTGGGAATATGCCCTGTGGGTTGGGATTATTTTGTTGATGCTTGGGTTGATGGGTGAATTTTACACCCGCAAACACGCCTCGGTGAGTTGGAATGCAAGGCGCTAACACGGTGCTTTGACTGTGTGGGCTTAGTCCACAACGCGCAGCGTCAAATTGATCCGCCCGCCCTTTGGCAGCAGTTTTGAGGTCTGAAATCTGATCCGGTCCACCCCATGATAGGTCAAACGTGCCGGGCCGCCCATCACCACCACATCGCCCGAACTCAGCCATATCGATTCTGATTTACCGCCCCGCGTTGTATGGCCAATACGAAACAATCCATCATCCCCCAGCGACACAGACACCACCGGCCAACTAAAATCGGCCTCGTCCTTGTCCTGATGCATCCCCATGCGCGCACCTTCGCCATAGTAATTTATCAAACAGCTGTCGGGCCGACGGTCCAGCCCGGTCACCGCATCCCATATCGCCAAAATCGGCGCAGGAATATCTGGCCATGCTGTACCCAACGGATGTTGCGGCGCATAACGATAGCCGCTTTTGTCAGAACACCAGCCATAGCGCCCCGCAGATGTCATCCGCACCGACATAGCTTTGCCATGGGGAGTGTCCGGCGAAAACAAAGGTGCCGATTTGAGCACCGGTCGCAACGCGTCAATCAACGCCCGCTGCGTCGACATATCCAGATACGATTTGAAGATCTGAAAACCGCGAATTTGCAGTCTGGCCACCAGAGTTTCCCCATTCCTTACCGAACCAATACAAAATCTACAAAGATTCGTGAAATACCGCGCTTAAGGATGGTTGCAGCGCACGTTTACGCTCCCTATATACCCGGAGACGCTCGATGATAGACAAAATCGACGGGCACTGAAAATCGGGGCCAGGATGCCACAATGGGTTCAGGCCTCGGGTAATCGCCTTAAATTAAGAGGGATCAAAAGACATGAGTAAAGTTATTGGAATCGACCTCGGGACCACAAACAGCTGCGTCGCCATCATGGACGGCAGCAAACCCCGGGTTATCGAAAATGCAGAAGGCACGCGTACAACGCCGTCGATCGTCGCATTTACCGAAAATGAGCGTCTAGTTGGCCAGCCAGCCAAACGTCAGGCCGTGACCAACCCGGAAAATACCATTTTCGGCGTCAAGCGTCTGGTCGGTCGTCGCAATGACGACAAGGATCTGGCCAAGGACAAGAAAAACCTGCCCTTCACTCTGATTGATGGCGGCAATGGCGATGCATGGATTCAGGCCCAGGGCGAGAAATATTCGCCAAGCCAGATCAGTGCATTCATCCTTGGAAAAATGAAAGAAACCGCCGAGAGCTATCTTGGCGAAGAAGTCACACAGGCAGTTATCACCGTGCCTGCGTACTTTAACGATGCCCAGCGTCAGGCCACCAAAGACGCCGGCAAAATCGCCGGTCTTGAGGTGCTGCGCATCATCAACGAACCAACGGCTGCGGCATTGGCCTATGGTCTGGACAAAAAAGAAACCCAGACAATTGCGGTCTATGACCTTGGCGGCGGTACATTCGACGTGACCGTTCTGGAAATTGATGACGGCTTGTTCGAGGTTAAATCGACCAATGGCGACACCTTCCTTGGTGGTGAAGACTTTGACATGCGCATCGTCAACTATCTGGCGGGCGAGTTCAAAAAAGAAAACGGCGTTGATCTGACCAAAGACAAGATGGCGCTGCAACGGCTGAAAGAGGCCGCTGAAAAAGCCAAGATCGAACTGTCCTCGGCGACACAAACCGACATCAATCAGCCGTTCATTTCGATGGACCCAAAAAGTGGCCAGCCACTGCACATGGTCATGAAACTGACCCGTGCCAAGCTTGAGCAACTGGTCGGCGACCTGATCAAGGCAACACTAAAGCCTTGTGCTGCTGCGTTGAAAGATGCGGGCCTGTCCGCCAGCGACATCGACGAGGTCGTTTTGGTTGGCGGTATGACGCGGATGCCGCGCGTTGCCGAAGAAGTAAGCAAATTCTTTGGAAAAGAGCCTCATAAAGGTGTGAACCCGGACGAGGTTGTTGCCCTGGGCGCCGCCATTCAGGCCGGTGTTTTGCAGGGTGACGTCAAAGACGTGGTTCTGCTGGACGTGACACCTTTGTCACTGGGTATTGAGACATTGGGTGGCGTGTTCACGCGCCTGATCGACCGCAACACCACGATTCCGACGAAGAAATCGCAGGTTTTCTCAACTGCTGAAGACAACCAGAACGCTGTGACGATCCGGGTGTTTCAGGGTGAACGCGAAATGGCTGCGGACAACAAAATCCTCGGTCAGTTCAATCTGGAAAGCATTCCGCCCGCACCACGTGGTCTGCCACAAATCGAAGTGACCTTTGACATCGATGCCAATGGTATCGTTGCGGTTGGCGCATTGGACAAAGGCACCGGCAAAGAACAAAAGATCACCATTCAGGCTTCTGGTGGTTTGTCGGATTCTGATATCGACAAGATGGTTCAGGACGCCGAGGACAATGCCGAGGCGGACAAAGAACGCCGCGAGCTGATCGAGGCGAAAAACCAGGCCGAAAGCCTGATCCATTCAACCGAAAGGTCGATAGAAGAGCATTCGGACAAGGTTGACCCAACCACGATCGAAGCCATCGAACTGGCAATTGCCGCGCTGAACGACGAGCTGGAAACAGACAATGCCGCCAAGATAAAGGCCGGTATCCAGAACGTCACCGAGGCAGCAATGCGCCTTGGCGAAGCGATCTACAAGCAGGCTCAGGATGCGTCAGAAGGCGAACCTACGGCGGCGGACATGGGCGGCGAAGACGAAATCGTCGATGCCGAATTCGAAGACATGGACGACAAACGCGCCTAAGGCACGAGATTGAAACTATGTGGGCCGACCCGACACCGGGCCGGCCCGCGTCGTTTCAGCAAGGGGAACAAATAGATGTCAAAACGTGACTTTTATGACGTACTCGGCGTGTCCAAAGGGGCCTCGGCTGACGAAATCAAAAAGGCTTATCGGGGCAAAGCCCGCGAACTGCACCCAGATCGCAACTCTGATAATCCAAATGCGGAATCACAGTTCAAAGAGGCGAACGCAGCCTACGAAATTCTGAAAAACGATGAGAAAAAGGCGGCCTATGATCGCTTTGGTCACGCCGCATTCGAAGGTGGCGGTGGCCGCCCCGGAGCCGGTTTTGGCGGCGGCGGCAACGGCGACTTCTCAAGCGCATTTTCCGATGTGTTCGACGACCTGTTCGGCGACTTCATGGGCGGCCAACGCGCAGGCGGCGGCGGACGTCGCGCTGCACGCGGCTCTGACCTTCGCTATAACCTGCACGTCACCCTGGAAGAGGCATTTTCCGGGCTACAAAAAACCATCAACGTCCCTACCGCCGTATCCTGCAGCGCCTGCGAAGGCAGCGGTGCTGAGGGTGGGGCCGAGCCAACAACCTGCCCGACCTGTTCCGGCATGGGAAAGGTTCGCGCACAACAGGGGTTCTTTACCGTTGAACGCACCTGCCCGACCTGTTCCGGCCTGGGGCAAATCATCAACAACCCATGCAAATCCTGTGGTGGTGCTGGCCGGGTCGAAAAGAACCGGGCGCTGAACGTCAACATCCCTGCTGGTGTCGAAACCGGAACCCGCATCCGCCTGGCTGGCGAAGGCGAGGCCGGCATGCGTGGTGGTCCCCCCGGAGACCTCTATATCTTTGTCGAAGTTACGGCGCATGACCTGTTCGAGCGTGACGGTGTAAACCTATATTGCCGCGTGCCTGTCGCAATGGCCAACGCCGCCCTTGGTGGCGCCATCGAAGTGCCGACCATAGACGGTGGTCGCGGCCGGGTGCAGATCCCTGTGGGCAGCCAATCGGGGCGTCAAATGCGTCTGCGAGGCAAAGGCATTCCATCCCTGCGCGGTGGGGCTATTGGCGATATGTTTATCGAGTTGGCGGTGGAAACACCGGTCAATCTGACCAACCGGCAAACTGAATTACTGCGTGAATTCATGGAACTAAGCGAAGACAACAATCCGGAATCCAAATCGTTCTTTTCCTCTGTAAAATCGTTCTGGGATGGAATGAAAGGCTGATTTGCCGCCACTAAATGGCGTAGGGTGGGTGAAAACCCACGCGCCCAAACTTAGCGTTTAACCATATCTTTACCATGCCATTGCATGGTGAAGATATGACCAATCCCCGCGCCTTTTCTGAGCGACCACTGCCGCTGTTCACCAGCGATGAGGCACCGGTAACCCAATTGCCGACTGGTCGCCTGCCGTCCTATATCGCCGATCACCGTCAACGCCTGCGCCAGCGGTTTTTGTCTGGTGGCGCGCAGGCAATACCAGATTATGAATTGCTGGAACTCGTCCTGTTCCGGGCCATTCCCCGGCGTGATGTCAAACCGCTGGCCCGTGCGCTATTGGAGCAGCTTGGCGATTTCAACCGTGTAATCACTGCCCCGACGGATCGGCTGGCCGACATCAAAGGTATCGGCAACGCGGTGATCACCGAACTTAAAATCGTTGAGGCTGCCGCCCATCGCATGGCCCGCGCCAAGGTAATGCAGCGCCATGTGATCTCAAGTTGGGACGCCATAATCGACTATTGCCATACCGTCATGGCGCATCGTGAAACCGAACAATTCCGGGTTCTGTATCTGGACCGCAAGAACATCCTGATCGCGGATGAGGAACAGGCCAAGGGCACGGTTGATCACGTCCCGGTCTATCCGCGTGAGATTGCCAAACGGGCGCTCGAGCTGAACGCCTCTGCGATCATCCTTGTGCACAATCATCCATCAGGCGATCCAACCCCGTCACAATCCGACATCGACATGACCGAACAAATTCGCATCGCATGTGACGCCCTTGGGCTAACGCTGCATGATCATTTGATTATCGGAAAATCAACCGAACTTAGTTTTCGGGCGCAGGGCTTACTGTAAGCCCCACATATCCAAACGAAAAAAGCCCCGCCATAAAGGCGGGGCAAGGTAAGCGCCATGTGTTAAGCCACAGGCACCAGCGGTATTTTTTAAGTGAGTGTCGTGCCGTCTAAAGCCGTTTCGCGTTCAATTTGGCTCAAAGCTGAATGAGAAACGCTCTAGTTCTGCATTTCCGCGCGAATTTGCTGGCGCAATACGTCGATAGGAACGGTTTTACCATCGCGTTTAAAGCACCAATAGGTCCAGCCATTGCAGCTTGGCGCGCCTTCCAGGGCGGCACCGACCTGGTGGATTGATCCTTTGACGTCATCGCCAATCAACGTGCCGTCGGCGCGAATTTTGGCGGTATAGCGACCGTTCATGCTTTGCAACTGTTCTCCAGGACGCAGCATGCCGCGTTCAACCAACTGGCCAAACGGCACCCGTGGCTCGGCGCGTTTACTGACACTAACCTGCAGCGCTTCGCGGTCAAATTTGCGCACATTGGTGATACGTTTTTCGGCGACCTCGCGATAGGCGGCTTCGCGTTCGATACCGATGAAATCACGGCCCAGCATCTTGGCAACTGCACCCGTAGTGCCGGTCCCAAAGAATGGATCCAAAATGACGTCGCCAGGATTGGTCGATCCCACCAGCACCCGATGCAAAAGCGATTCCGGTTTCTGTGTCGGATGTGCCTTGTCGCCGTTTTCGTCCTTGATCCGCTCATGTCCTGTACAAATTGGCAGAACCCAATCTGACCGCATCTGAATGCCTTCGTTCAGCGCCTTAAGCGCCTCATAGTTAAACGTGTACTTTGAGCCTTCGTCGCGGCTCGCCCAGATCATCGTTTCATGAGCGTTGGTAAACCGTTTACCACGAAAATTTGGCATCGGATTGGATTTCCGCCAGACCACATCGTTCAGAATCCAGTACCCGGCATTCTGCAACGCAGATCCAACACGAAAGATGTTGTGATACGAGCCAATTACCCAAATCGCCCCGCCGGGTTTCAGCAAACGACGTGCCGCGGCCAACCATTTTTCAGTAAAATCATCATAGGAAGCAAAAGACGAAAATTTATCCCAATGATCATTCACTGCATCCACTTTGGAATTATCCGGACGATGCAAATCACCCCTAAGTTGCAAGTTATAGGGGGGGTCGGCAAAAATCAGATCAACCGACGCTTCGGGAAGGCTATTCATCACCTCGATGCAGTCGCCATCCAGGATCGTGTTTAGCGGGAGCGTCGCAACGCTCGTGGTTTTTGTCTTAGTCATATTCTGCCTCTGGTCCCGGCACATTTTGTGCTCGTTTGATTAAGGACAGGATGAGTCAAAGCTGATTCGGCGTCAATTTCTTTTTTGAATCAATCACTTAATATTTTATCTTGATACAACATGTTGTGGACGGGTTTGAACGAACGTCTATGGTGAGGGGTTACCCCCAGATTCTGCAGTGCCTTTTTATGCGCAGGTGACGGATAACCCGCGTTAGTTTCCCATCCATAACCCGGATGCTGTTGCGCCAAATCCACCATCAGGTGATCTCGGTTAATTTTTGCCACAATTGAGGCCGCTGCAATCGACACAGATCGTCCGTCACCTTTGATCACCGCCAGCGCTGGGATGGTTAGACCACGAGGCAACAGATT
This sequence comes from Granulosicoccus sp., assembly GCA_047623555.1. Taxonomy (GTDB): domain Bacteria; phylum Pseudomonadota; class Alphaproteobacteria; order Rhodobacterales; family Rhodobacteraceae; genus NORP181. The sequence goes on along the minus strand of JBLHMP010000072.1, from coordinate 12,117 downwards.
GCCGTCGATCAATAGGTAATCCGGCGGCGGGTTCAGGCCAGCCACTGCGCGTTCCATCGCTAGATGACTAGCGCGCAGAATGTTAATGTCGTCAATCTCGGCAACACTGGCATGAGCAATGCAAACCTCAGCCTGCTGATGCACCAACAGCGACAGACCTTCGCGGGCTTTGGCCGTCAGCTTTTTGGAGTCGTTCAGCCCCGGTGGGATGTTGGTAAAATCCAGAACCACGGCGGCGGCTGTGACCGGACCAGCCAGCGGCCCACGCCCAACCTCATCGACACCGGCAATGCGGACGTAGCCCTGTTCGTGCAACGCGTTCTCAAAACTGTAATCAGGTATGTTCATACCCATCCGAAACCCTGAAACACCACCTATGACAAGCAAAAAGGGAAGGTCCGGGCAGACCTTCCCAAAGGTGCGGCACAATTAAACCGGGCCGTTGGATCCCGACTTAGTTGCGGGAAACACGATAACCTTCTGATTTCAGGCAAGAAACGTTAAAACCGCGACGCACACCCTTTGGGCTCCAGATCTTTTGGGCACAGGCGCGTGGCAGGTTTTGCGTAAACCCATACGTTTTATGCATGCACTGACGGCCCAAAACCCTGGTTTTCTTGCCACGCCCCATTTCAAAACTACGCAGGCACGAGCCAGGCAATATCAAACGCGACACATGCTTTGGCATTGGCCGGGGTTTCACATCCCCATGGCGACGATGCGGTGGAACGCGGTAATCGGGATGGGTATTGCGGCGCGACACAACCGGTTGGTTTTTGTTGCTGTCGTGGATTGCCGCGCCAATGACCCCAAGAATGGCCAGCCCGGCCAGCGCCTTGATAACGTCTTTGTTGCCGGCATGGGCTGGGGCGCTGAACCCGGTGACAGCGATGGCGGCGGCGATGATCAGAGTGATAAACTTGCGGTGCATTGGATCAGTTCCTTTAATGTTGGTTCGTGGCGCCTAACCCCTGTGGTCGGCGATGAACCAACATTCGCCCAATTGCTTAAAGTCAGGCAATAACGCCCGATTGTTATCGAATATCAACGGGCCAAAACGCTGATGTTATTGAATAACGTGGCCAATGCGCGCAATGTGATGGACATGAGACATTTTATGATCCCCCTCGCTGTTGCCTTGGCATTGGCTGTATCCGGACCGGCCCAGGCCGCGGACTGTTATGCAGACTACAAGGCCAAACAGGATAATCCACTGCGTCTGCATTATGGTGTGCTGCACCTAAACGGTGCCTGTGCACGTGGCCCAGCACAGTCCGAGGTCGCGGCCCGCCTTAAGACGGCAGGCTGGACGCTTTTGAATGTTCAATCCGTTTTTGGCCCCGAAGGACTGAATGAAAGGAAAGACGATGCCGGACCCTATTACCTCCGCTTCTGAATCGCGGCGGTCTGGCAACCGGATCGTAACATTTGGCATTGTGGCGATTGTGGCGGTCTTGGTTTTGGCCGCCGTTTTCCTGTTTCTGACGTTGCCTGACGCCAATGCGTTCAACGCGCGGGTTGAGCAGTTGTTCATCGAAAACAGCAATTTGACCGCGCAGACCGAAATCAAACTGCTGGAAATCCTGGCCCAGTCGGGCACCGCGTTTTCCGACACATTGGCCAGCTATCGCACCGTGATCTTTGTACTGCTGATGTTTGCCACCGCCATGATGATCGCCGCGTTGGTGTTTCTGGTGATGCTGGTCGTGCTGAACCGCCGCATGGCCCAGATCGAACGCGCCGGTATTCAGGTCAATTCGCTGCTGATCAGCCGCGAAGAAAACACCGTTTACCTTAACAATATGGATTTCAAACTGACCGCCGCCGCCATGGAAACCCTGTCGGTTCTGGCCGAGGCCCGGTTGGATGATGACGTTCTGTCAGGGGCCGAGATCGAAGGCATCGTTTCGGGCCGCGATGCGTCTGATTGTGACGAGGCCGCAGGCGCCACCCGAATCAAGCGGTTACGTGATACACTGGGCAATCAGATGGTCAGCGAATTGCTGGTCAAAAACATCGCCCGGCGTGGCTATATGCTGGCGATCCCAAAGGACGTGATTCAGATGCTCTGACAAATTTGGTCACGTCTTGGTCAATTGATGTAACTGCACCCTTGGAATGCACCACTTTGGGGGCCACCTAAGCCTGACACAACAGCCGCCCAGAGGTATCCATGAACGATCTTTCCCCTTCCAACCTGCCCGGTTATGGGCTCGACATTCAACCTCTGACCGGGCGTATCACGGCCTATCGTGACGGCGTTCCGATAGCCTCGAGCACCGATGCCAAGGTGATGTATGAAACCCGGCTAAACCCGACAATCTATTTCCCCGCAGAGGCCGTGCAGGCCACAATTACCGGTAAATCTGATCTGCAAACCTTTTGCCCGTTCAAAGGCACCGCCAGTTATCTGAACCTGTCCATTGACGGAACCGACATTAAAAACGCAGCGTGGGTCTATGAAAACGCCCTGCCCGAAAGCATCGGAATCCGTGGTTATGTCGGGTTCACGCCCAATACCGCCACCGGGTTTGACCTTGGGGATAATGTCCTGCAAGCCATCGACGCTGGTAATGTCAGCGGCCCATTGGTCGACTGGCTGCTGCTTGAGGCCGCGAGCCTGAAAACCCCCGAAGATTTTACCACCGCCCTTGCCGCCAAGATGCTGCAAAGCGGCATCGCCATTTCGCGTCTGGGCCTGATGATTTGGTCCCTGCATCCGTTAATCGCAGGGAAAAACTATCTTTGGACCAAAACTGAAAAAGAAATCCGAACATTGGCTCCACCTTATGAACTTTACAACGACCCCCGGTTTATCAACAGCCCGGTGCGTCATGTTTCAGACGGGCTTGGCGGAATTCGTCAAAAGATAAGCATCGAAACCCCCGAAAGCAGTTTTCCGATCATCGAAGATCTGCGCGCGCAGGGGGCCACCGATTATGTCGCTATGCCCATGCAGTTTTCCGATGGCCGAACCAATGTCCTGACCCTGACCTGCGATCACCCGGATGGCTTTACCACCGCCAATCTGGGTCTGATATTTGAATGTTCGTCCGTCATCAGCCGCTATTACGAAGTGTTCATGCAACGCGAAAACGCCCAGTCACTGTTGGAGACCTATGTCGGAAAACGCAGCGGATCACGTGTTTTAGGAGGCGAGATCAGACGTGGCGATGGCGACGAAATCGACGCGGCCATCATGTTCTGTGACCTGCGCGATTCAACAAAATTAGAGGAAACGCTAGGCCGCAGCGACTATATTGATCTGCTGAACGAATTCTTTGAAACCACGTCCACCATTGTCGATGCACACGGCGGTGAGGTGTTGAAATTCATCGGCGACGCGGTGTTGGCGGTGTTCCCAGCTGAGAGCGACGCCGCAAATGCACGTGCCCAAGCCTTGGCATCAGCCCAGGATATCGTCGCCCGGCTGAAACAACTGCACGACGAGGACGGCACACATAACTGCGATTGTTCGATCGGAATCGCCTATGGAAATGTCACCTATGGCAACGTTGGATCACAAGAACGGCTTGATTTCACCGTCATCGGTCGCGCCGCCAACATCGCCGCCCGGCTGGGCGATTACGGCAAAAACATTGGACATCGAATTGTTGTGACTGACGAATTCATGACGCCCGAAACACCGGCCACAGATCTTGGACCGGTTGAGTTGCGAAACGTGTCCAAGCCGGTGCACAGCTTTGCCATTTTGACAGAATCTGACAAAGCCTAAGGTCACAAACGGAGCGATTATCGCCATCATCCATCCACCGGCGTCACCTGACACTTGGGATATTCAAACCACGGCTGGTTTCGTTTACAATCGGGGCCAAGGCGGCCTGTTGATACTGCCGTCAGACACTTGGTCTGCTAGCTAGCGTTTTCGACCTACCGATCCAAAAGGCTTAGGATGTCCATTTTCAAAGAACATAATATGGGTCCGGGCCGAAAGGTTTTACGAGAGGTCGTGAGGGTAAAGAGAGATCTGATGGGGCTCTATTATTCGGCAAAGTTCTGGCAGGCACAGCGGCGTTATGATGGGATCTGGCCAAAACAGCTTCGATTGACCCAAGGGGCCATCACCCCCAGCAACAAGATTGCCATTCTTGTTCTGTTTCAACCAGAAGAGCTCAGGCAGAGCACCATCGAAACCTGCATGCATTTAGCCGCATGCGGCTATGCCGTTCTTGCTGTTTCCAACACACCGTTAACGGATCAATCTCGTGACCATCTAGGCCGCTATGTTTACCAGATATGCGAGCGACCGAACTATGGCTACGATGCGGGCGCCTATCGTGATGGCATTTGGCTGTTGCGAAAAAGCAACCTAGCGCCAGACCGGATCATATTGATAAATGACAGTATTTGGTTTCCTCTGACCCCAGAGAATGACACGGTTAAACGCCTGGAAAGCCAAAAGGCCGCTTTTGGGGGGCTGGTTCGCAAAACCAACAACAAGGCGGACATCAAAAGCCAACAAGAACCTGCTGGCTTTATTGAGGCCTATTTTTACCACGTTAATTTGGCCGACAAGGGTTTTTCAGATACCTGGACTCAATTCTGGGACCAGCTAAAACTGACAATCGGTCGCGAGTATCTTAAAGAAGGCCGGGTTTCCAACTATTTGACACGCGCCAAAATTGAGCTGACGGCTTTGGCCTCCCGACGTAGCTTTCTTAGTGGGATAAAGAACTTGCCAACAAATGAGCTTCGTAAAGTTTTGCTTTACGCGGCCTATTCTAACCCGATTCTTGCCGAAAAAGGTGCGTTGCTCTGTGCAGATCGCGACAGTGCCGCCTGGCGTGAAAATGCCTTGTTACACATCCAAGATACGGTGGCTCTTTACCCCTTTTATGGATCTTTCATCTATGGGTCCGAAAAGTTGTTTGGACTGGGATTTTTGAAACGAACCAACACCCCCCTATTTCGCGGGACACGGCGGGCCTATCTAAGAGCGGTTTATGCTGGCGACCTTTGTGCGCCATCAAACGCTATTTTGTCGGAGTTAGAAGAAATCTGCCAGAATGAGTAAGGGTATTGGCTTTACGCACACTCAGAGTATTTTGGCCAACCATCTGGGGTAATCGAAACGGTCGGCCCGGCAAATTTCCATGCTCAGCAACCGACAAAGGCACTATTCATACGTAAATGCCCCGCCTTCTTTAATCTTTGTTCGTTCCGCCCGCCTGCAGAGGTAACAATGCCGCCCAAGTCGCTGCAAGCTGACACCGATCGGCATTGAAACACGGGCTTGATCCGGACGAATGCCGCGCCCCCGAGCGGATTGAACAATCGGCCCTACGCCATTGTTGCGCCGCGTTTGAAAAATTCATGACCGTGGCCACCCCACGTCTGGATGCCCTGATTTCGCTGGTAGGACAGTCCAGTCGCGCGGTATTCTTGACCGACAGCGACGGCGTGGTGCAAAACCAGCGTATGCCAGACGCCGACGCACCGGCCCTTGAAACCTGGAATTTAAGCATCGGGGCCGACTGGAGCGAAGAACGCGAAGGCACCAACGATCGGCACCTGGCTGACCGAACGTCGCCGCGTTATCATCCATCAGGGCGAACATTTTTATGCCCGCAACACCGGTGTGAGTTGCATTGACGCGCCGATTTATGGCTCTGGCGGCCAGATCGTTGCGGCGTTAGATGTGCCCTCAGCGCGCGTAAGGGCGCGAAGACGGCCCAACCGGTTTTGAACGGGTCGAGCGTGCCGCCGTGAGTCGCGCCCTTGCGCGCGCCGAGGGCAACGTTTCGCAGGCCGCGCGGCAGTTGGGCGTCCGGCGCGCAACGCTTTATCGGCGCATGAAACGGCTGGGACTCGACGAAACCTAGTCTATCCTGTCTCACTCCTGAGACAGTTTCCCCCATTTTTCCACAACGCCACCGTGACGGGCACATTCCTGTGCATCACCTTCCTGCGCAACCCAGATGAAATATCCGGTAAATTTCAGGGGGGGGGGGGAACATTATGAAAAGTTTTGAACACACCGAGACGGGCACCTATGCCTCACCGGTTAAGCTAGGGTATGACAACTTTATTGGTGGCAAATTTGTAGCCCCGGTGAACGGTCGGTATTTTAAAAAATGGAACTCCAATCACCGGTGAAAAATTCAACGATTGCACGCGGTCTGACGCGGCAAATATTGAACTGGCGCTGGATGCCGCGCATGCCGCCAAGGTCGCTTGGGGCAGTATGTCGGCCACAGGTCGCTCAAATCTGCTGTTGAAAGTCGACGACGCTATTGAGGCAAATCTTGAATTGTTGGCACAGGCAGAAACATGGGACAACGGCAAGCCGACCCGCGAAACCATGGCCGCCGATTTTCCGTTTGCGGCCGATCACTTTCGCTATTTCGCCAGTGCGATGCGCGGGCAAGAGCGCTCAATGAACCAAATTGACACCGATACTGTCGCCTATCATTACCACGAACCACTTGGTGTTGTCGGGCAGGTCATTCCTTGGAATTTCTCAATCCTGATGACGGCTTGGAAACTTGCTCCGGCATTGGCCGCAGGCAATTGCGTCGTCATGAAACCCGCCGAACGGACCCCAGCCGCGAGCATGGCTCTGGCGGGATCGTCGCTGACATTCTTCCTGTGGGTGTTCTGAACATCGTCAATGGTTTTGGCGGCGAAGTTGGTGCCCCTTTGGCCCCCTCCCCCCGGATCGCCAAAATCATCTTTACCGGGTCCACCGTAACCGGGCGCAAAATCATGCAGGCCGCGACCGAAAACCTGATACCTGTGACGCTAGAACATGGCGGTAAAAGCCCCAACATCTTTTTCTCGGATGTAATGCGCAAAGACGATGCGTTTCTGGATAAAGCTGTCGAAGGCTTTGTTTTTGTTTGCCATCAAACATGGCGATCCACGCAACCCGGAAACCATGGTCGGAGCGCAGGCCAGCAGGAAACAGAAGGAAAAATCCTGCCCTATTTCACCATTAGCCGCGAAGAAGGTGCCGAAGTGTTGATTGGTGGCAACGCGGCCCGGTTCAACGGTGAACTGGCCCAAGGTATCTATATCCAACCGACGATCCTGAAAGGCCACAACAAGATGCGGGTTTTCCAAGAGAAACTTTTGGGTCCAGTTGTGTCGATCACCACATTTAAGGCCGAGGCGCTGGCGATTGCCAATGACACTATTTATGGTCATGGTGCCTGGGTTTGGTCGCGTGACATGAACAAGGGTGACCATGATGTCACCATTGCGCATCGACAACTCAACATGATGTTTATAGGCATATGAATCCAACGCCAGCAGTTTGGCACGGTCCATATTGGCGCGGCCTATCGCACTGGCAATATCAAATGCCACCCAGATATTGGCCAGATGCCCGATCAGCAGAACCACGCCGTCGAGCCATGCGGACCGGCGTTTGCGGTTTGGTTCAATCGTCTCAGGATAGGCCGCGGCAAAGGCTTTCATGTGTGGGTGATGGTCATAGCGGCCTCTCATAATGTGCGACTTTGCCGATGAACAGGTGGCGGGCACAGCTGGACAGAATGTCGATGGTGATGATGGTGCCAATCAGCAGAAAACCGGTATAGACCCGTCGGCGGCGCTCGGCGATTTCGTATTGCGCGGCAATATTGGCCGTCGCCATCAATTCAGACATGGTGTTTCCATCTGCCAAACGAAAACGCACCCGCCAATGTCGGGTGCGTAAGTTTCGAGAGGTCTTAGTTATTGTTTTCAATCCTGATTTTGCGGGCCGCGATGATGGTCTTGTAGAACTCTGGCGTCACCTCATGAAAGCCCGACAGCTCGCCGTGCTGGGTGTCGGCAAAACACTCGGGATCATCCGTAGGCATAGACACAAGCGATGCCCGCAGTTTCTCTTTGACGTCGGCAGGCAGGGTTGTGCGAATGACTGTGGGACCATTCGGGATCAGCGGGGACTGCCACAAAAGCTGCAGGTCATTCATGTCCAACAGACCCTTGGAAACCATTTTATGCAGGTTGCCGTTTGAATAGCCATCTTCCCATTCGCCCACACCGGATATCCAGGTCACGCCACCGTCAACATCGCCATTCAGGATCGCCAGAACGTTCTGTTCGTGGCCGCCGGAAAAGCCAGAACGTTCTGTTCGTGGCCGCCGGAAAAGGTTGTCTGACCAAAAAATGACGATATTTCATAGCCTTGCTCGGGCAGGGCAACCGACGGGATCAGATAGCCAGAAGTTGAATTGGGGTCGGCAAAGCCAAGGTGTTTGCCCTTCATTTCATCCAGTATTTTGATGTCGCCGTCCGCACGCGACAACATCACCGAATAATACCCGGTCGTGCCATCGGTTTGGATCGTGGTGACAACAGGCTCAACCGCATCAAGGTCGGCCAGATAAACGGCGCCAGAGCTAGACGAGCCAAGCTCGGCATAGTCCAGCGTGCCGCACAGCAGGCCGATGCGAAATTCTGTGATAGGGGCTTCATTGCTGTCAGCCAGCACTGGCTGGTGTAACAGCCAAAAGAGCAGAGAGACTCAATCGTCATTCCTTTGATAGGATAAAGTGCTCTGGGTTTCAGAGCGCGGATGCCCAAACGGGCGGCTATCCCGCAACTGCCAACAGCGGGCTGGCGTTTGCGGTATTCGAAATTGCAGTGATCGAGGTTGAAGGACCGTCAAACACGATCTCGCGGTCGCGCATGCCGATCACCTGGTCACAATAATTGCGCGCGGTATCCAGCGTATGCAGGTTGGCGATAACGGTGCGGCCGTCTTGTTCGTGTATCTGGCCTGGCGCAAGGCGTTCCTGGCGGGTAAACAGACGCAGGATCAACCCAATGGCCAAATGGTCAATCAACCGGCCCATCAGCACATTGGTCATCACATCCAACCGCGGCGCCAGAGCGTCCGATAACGCCAATCATCTGCGGTTCATCCAATGCAAAAGCAGGCGTTGTTCACAGCAATATTGTTGCCAAATACTTTGGTAAGCCTGTGCACGTCCAGAATCATAATCATCCCGATTTGGCTGCGTTTGAAGAGGTGATTAGTGGCGTCACATATCTGATATGTGACGAATTTACGTGGGTTGTGTAACAATGACCAAGATGTGTGTGATGCGGCCTGTCCCGGCTGAATTACTCTGCTGTGGTTTTAACTTGCAATCGAGAACAGGACCGGTTCAGTCGACAAAGTTGCGGTTTTCTCTGCATGCATATAGAGGGCCGGGCCTCGACCTTGATGTCGGCACGCTACTGCCCGGCAAACGGCGCTATCCTCTTTGATTCACATTCTACCTGAAAACAGATCAATTGGCATTTCCAATAGGTTGAGCACGCAATCAGTTAAATTTTCGCCGTTGTTGAGATTATTGTCGTTACCAAATTTTGACGGCAAATCCGGGCAAAACTGTCACGGTTCCATTATAAAGAATCGGTAGTCAGCCGTCGACACGTATACGCAATGTGCCATCGTTTTTATTCCCCAAAGGAAGCTCAAAATCATGAAGACTAAAATCGCAACAGCTCTGCTGTTGGTTGGCCTCGCTGTGCCTGCCGTTGAGGCCGCGAACCTGACCATCGCTGTTCAAAAGGTTCCTGATAATCTGGATCCGATTCTTGAAAATTCAAACGTCAGTCAGCGGATCATCTTTTCGATCTACGACACGTTGCTGAACGTCGATTATGCCAATGGCGGAACATTGGTCCCCAACCTTGCCGAAAGCTGGACCCAGGTTGATCCGCACGGTTGATTTCAAATTGTAAACGGGTGTCCTTTTCCACAATGGCGCCGAGCTAAACGCCGAAGACGTGGTTTTCACCATGTCGCCAAAACGCATTGGTCAGGATAATACGGCATTGGGCGACGCTGGCGCGGCTGTTTCCAAACCGTTCCTGGGTGGTATCGAAAGCGTCCAAGCCATCGACAAATACACCGTGCGTGTCACGATGCAAAAAAGCGATGCCCTGATCCTGCAGCGGTTTGCAAATTACCCGTCGCAGATCATGTCCAAGGTCGCCTTTGATCAGGTTGACTCATATGCGGAATTTGCAAGCCATCCGATTGGCACTGGCCCATATACGTTCAAGGAATTTGTAGCCGGCGATCGCGTTGTCATCGAAAAATACGATGCCTATTTTGGCGACGATAAAGCGACGGCCGATCTGGTGACCTTTACGGTTGTACCCGAAATCGTCACCCGTGTCGCGGGCCTGCGTTCAGGCCAGTTTGACATGATCACAGAAGTATCGCCTGACCACATCGGTGAAATCAATGGTGCCGCCGAGACGTCGATCATTGGTGGCACGGTTCTGAACATTCGTGGCCTGATCTTTGACAGCACCAACGAAACGCTGGACGATGCCCGCATTCGTCAGGCGTTGAACCTGTCGATTGACCGAGTTGCTCTGACAAAGGCGCTGTATGGCGACATGACCTCGGTGCCCAATGGATGTGTTTCGCGGCATGTATCTTGCCGACCGTCCGTTGCCGGAATTCAATGTTGAGAAGGCCAAAACCTTGTTGGCCGAGGCCGGTTACAACGGCGAAGAGATCGAATACCGGACGCAAAACTCCTATTACACCAACCAGATCGAAACAGCGCAAATTCTTGTTTCCATGTGAAAAAGACCGGTTTGAACGTCAAGTTGGCGGTCAAGGAAAACTGGGGGCAAGTAACAGAAGACACTGAATCCCGTCACATCTTTGATGGATCGTTTTCGGCCTATTACCCTGATCAAATGGGCCAGTTCTGGCGTCGTTTTGGGCCAAGCGGTGGCTGGGCAACAAACGAATACTATATCATTTCCCCTGAAATGATCGCCTTGGGCGAGCAGCTTGCAACCGAAATCGACACCGCCAAGCGTCGCGTGCTGTTTACCGATATGCTGGACCAGTTTGAGGTGGGTCCAAATGGGGCTGCCTTGCACAAACTGACCCAGATCTACGGCGTGCTGACCGGGGTAAGCTAACCCCGCTGCCAAACACCCGGATGAACCTGATAACATCCAACCTGACGCTGGATAAGTAAGTGCAATCGCGCCTCAATCGTAAACAGACCATTGAGGCGTCCTCAGGGACGGCAGGGCCTCGCCTTGCCGTCTCGGGGTTGAACATATCGTTTGATGGTCAGGTGCAAACCGTCCGCGATGTCGGTTTCGATCTTGGCGTCGGTGAGCTATTCGGGATCGTCGGCGAGAGCGGCTGCGGCAGGAGCATTACCCGCCGGGCCTTTATGGGGCTGCTGCCGCGCAAGACGCAGGTGACAGGCACACTGACGGTATCGGGTCAGACATTTGATCTGTCCGCCCAAAAACAGTTGCAGACCCTTCGTGGCCGGACCTGCGCAATGATTTTCCAGACCCGATGAGCGCGCTAAACCCGTTGATGACGGTTCAGCGCCACCTTAGCCTGCATCTGAGACACAATGGTCAGCCGTCTGATATTGCTGCCATCAAGGCCCTGTTGCGCAGCAGCGGCGTGCCCGAAAACCCGATCAATTCCGGACAGTTCACTTAGCTGGGCGCGCAGCCGTTTGGTGGTGGAAAGCAGACGGTGGGTTTCAGCAGCATGGCGCAAAACCCGCAGCAAAGGGCGCGGATCAAATGGCTTTTCCAAAAACAGATAGGCACCGTCCTGCATCGCCTGTACAGCCATCGAAATGTCACCATGCGCTGAAATCAGCACCAATGGTGGCGCGTCTTCGTTGTTGAGCTCAGCCAGCAATTCCAGCCCGGTCATTCCCGGCATCCGCACATCCGACAGGATCACGTCTGGCGCAAATTCAGCTAGCTTTGCCAATGCAGCCCTGACACCGCTAAACGCATGAATGTCCCAGCCCGACCGCCCCAACAAATGCTCGAGCGGCCGGCGCATCTCGCGATCATCTTCAACGATGAAAAGTAAGCATCAAGGGAACCCCCTCTATTTTGACGTAATTTAATCTGCGAGTGTTGCGCGAAGCTGGCTTTTGCTAGCGCAATGTAGGAGATTTGAATTGAACAAACGACAAAGGGGCCGCCCTCCGTGCCAGTAAGAGTGAGACATATTGGTTGCTCAAGTTTACACTTGAGGGTGCAGGAGAACGAACCCATGGTTATGCCCTCACAGGACCCGCTTGCAGCGGTTGCTGCGTCTGATGCAACCCCACCGGCTGAGCC
>JBLHMP010000071.1:0-21288 GCA_047623555.1 Granulosicoccus sp. | reverse complement strand
AGCTTGGCGCGACCTGCCGCACGAGTTCGGCAACAGGCTATAGGGAAGCCTCGCGGGGGAATTACCACCAAAATTCTGGCGCTGACGGATGCGTTTGGTAACCTCATCAGCTTTCGCCTGATGCCGGATCAAGCCCACGATCTGCGCAAAACAGCAGAGTTGATCGAAGGTATTACATGCGAAATGTTCCTTGCAGACCGAGCGTTTGATGCCAATTGGTTGCGTGGAAATCTGGAGGCTTCGGGGGTTGAGCCCATCATACCGCCAAAATCGAACCGGAAATTCCCGCCTGAGTTTGACAAGGATAGCTACAAATGGCGGCACTTGATCGAAAACTATTTTAAAAAGCTGAAGGAATTCAGGCGCATAACCTTGCGTGCCTGCAAAGCCGATCAGAGCTTCTCCTCAATGATCTGTCTGGTTGCCGCCATCATCAACTCTCGTTGAATCTCAACAAGCCCTAGAACGCATGATAAATCAATAGTGCCTTGCGCTCTTTCACTATCTTCGCTGCGTCATCCACGAACGACTGCTATCGGAATGTGGAGCGGCCATGAATGACGGATAAAACTGACTTCGGGCCGGATACGATATATGTTTCTGGGTCGGAAAAACAGCTTGGAAAGCAGAGCCAATTTACGAACAGAGCGATTACGACCTCAAGCTGTCGCATTTCCTGCAGATCAAGGAGCAGAAAACGAGCTGAATTAGCATGTCATACGGGAGGTAGGCATGCTGGTTCAGAACGATCTTTTTCGTGCTATGCTTGAGACAATCTCAGGGGTTTATGAGACCGAGTATGATCCACAGGGCCCTCATACGGCACGAACACTCTTGGTGACGCCATCACATCTGGGCTTTGATCCGATGCTACCATGTCTTCTAGATGAGAGCATTCATGCGATCTTGGCAGGCAGCAACCATCCGGTAGCCTGCGCGGCTCTCAAGGCACACAATTTCCTACCATGGGGGTCAAATCCCGTTGAAGGGACAACGGAAAAGAATATTGCCGCGATGATTAGCGTGGCCACTCTATTAGGGACTGAGGGGCCTATCCCAGCGCATGATGTGAGGCTTGGGTTGGTTTATATGCAACCTGATAGCTATTACCCGCTACATCTTCATGATGCCGATGAGAGGTATGCCATTATTGCAGGGCAAGCTCAGTGGACAGCAGGAGATGATATTCGGATGCGGGGGGGTGAGCTGATCCATCATCCCAGCCTGATGCCGCATGCCTTTAGGACAGGATCTGAAGGATTTCTCGCAATATGGCGCTGGAGCGGAGATATCAACACGCATTCCTATGCCTTCATTGAGGATAGGGCGACCAAATTGCAAGCCTTTGAAATATAGCCTGACGTAGCAAAAAAATCTGGTTCTCATGTTATCTATGATCACATAACCAATCTGGAATACGAGTGCCCGTTGCCGCCTACAATGCCGCAACAGTCGGGTGTCTCGATCTGTGGTGGGATCATCACGTCTGCTTTGAACCTCAGTTACTGAGTGGCGTCCACGTGCAGCGAAAGTATGCATTCCTCCCTGATCTCGGAGGGCTCGTCAAAATGGTGGGGAATTTACAGATGCCGCGAACAGCGGAAAAGTCCGCATAGCGGGCTTCTGATCAATGAAAATGCTGCAGGATGCACGAATGATTGCTTTAGGGAAACCTCCGCAAACTAGCCAAGATATTTCCTGCACCGCAGCAAACGCGCAAAGCCTGATAAGAAAGGCGCTTGCGCCGTGTTCGATAGTCGACTTTCTGCGCCAGCAATACGGTGTTTTTCAACAGAATCAGCGGCTTGTAGACATTCTCTGCAAGCGCGGGGTGAAAGCGCGTCAATGGTGAACGCCAACATTCAAACAACCACGAATCTAGGGTTATTTCTGCGGCGCGGAAGGCAGCTCCACGTTCATTTTTACCGAAACTCAGCAACGCGGCCAATGTCCGCTAGGCCGGAAGCACCTAAGTTGCGGTTCGTACAATTTCGATCGCCTAATGCGCTATATAATGGCTTGAGGATCAAGCCGGAAATCCCGTAGTCGGCCAAAGGGCCGTTTGGAAATCATTTCTTTCCTGTAAACGAGGTGGTAGCCGTAACCATCACGCCCGATCTGTTGGCCAACACGCATGAGACGTCGATCTTCAACTAGATGGTCGTCCAGCCCTCTGTAGCCTATACCTATGCCTTCTTTGGCACATACCATGTCCAACATTGTCGGATAGCTCAGGACCTTTGTCAGCAGTTTGATATTTGACGAACTTTCGCCTGCTCGCTCATAGAAAACTTGCCCAAGTTGTCCAGCCGTTGGTGTGTGGATCGCCGTGATCAAACATATATTTTGTGTCTATTGTTTGTGTCGGGTCATTAGGGTCGAATTCTGGGTGTGTGTCTAAGAACGCTGGGCTAGCGATGATTTGGCAGCGTTCCGGAAACAACAGGTCATGACTATTGGATCCAAAGTCGCCATTCCCAAATCGTATTGAGCAATCAACCGACGGGTCGTCGAAGCCGCGATAATCATCAGACGTAAGAACGTTAACCGTTGCATTAGATGCCAAGCGCATGCCGTTGATCCGTGGCATGAGCCATAGATGTGCCACACCAAATGATGCACCGATCAGAATTTCCTGATCATTGCTGGGCACGACATCTTTAAGGCCAAGTTACAATCGATCAAAAGTCGTGATTGATACGTCGGCCACAGCCTCGGCCGTTCGCTGCCATGATGACGCGGGCTCAAACTCCCGAAAAAAGGAACATCCCACCCAAACTGATCCCAACGGCAGGGTTTGCCGTATTGCGCGGAAAAGGTCCGTTACCGCAATTATGACGCGGCGCTACCCCCTTAATTGGGTTTTGTGACGGAAGATCAATAATTTTGACAAAGCTATGATTGATTCCACCTTGGGTTGTGTGCTAATTTAATTGAGTGAGACATTGTCACAATCCGTGGCATGTTTTGTTTTGTTTGATCAAATACTGATCTGAAAGATCGGGGGCACGGACCATGGCTAGTATGAACGGGAATCTCAAAGAGGTTCAACCGTTACGGCTCAACCCATATGGGGTTGCTCTTGTTGTCTATCTTATCATCGCGAGCGGCGTCATGTGGTGGGGTGCAATCCGCGCTGTGTTCTGGATGATGTTGTCTGTTTCGGGTGTTTGAACCGGGCGCGGTTTCAGTGCCGATCAGGCCGCCTGAACCTGCCGGGCGGGCAATGCACCTTAGATCATAGCGGGATCTGGCCAACTTTTGATGTTCGCGAACAGATTTAGATTGTGGAGACAAGTTGTTTGGCAAAAAGACGCCGCCACATTTGACAGTGATTCGAGCCCAAAACGTGGCGGACTAGGCCTTATGCATGCATCAATGTGGTGATATTCAGCCTATTGGTGAATATATACGCACAGACTAAGGTGGAAATGTGTTTTGGTTCAACGAATTGTGGCACCGTGAATTGAGCAAAACGATTGTTCTTTATTGCGAAACAAACAGCCAACTGCATTTGGCTGAAAAGCAGTTTTTTTGAATTTTTACTGCTATTTTACTGCTTTTGGCCGTGGTTTGAGGCGCTGTCTGGAAACAATCCACAAGTTTACCGAGGAAATTTCGATAAAATTGTGCCAAAAATCGGCCAAATCTTCAAATTTGCGGTGAATTTGCGGAGATTTTTTCCTTTCCCGGCTTCTGACCGTCGGCTACTTACATCTCAGCCCAACTGGGGGGCGATGTTTGTTTGGTCGCGGGGGCGACCGCATTATTGCATCAACTGATGTGAAAAGAGATTCGTGTTCGCGAGATTGCAATTTGCAGTCAGTGACGTCTACGTAACGTGTGTACCAATAATTGGTGCGCGCGTGTCGGCCTATCTATAGGCGCAGGTTTCTCTCTTCAGTTCATGATGCACGGATGTTGGTCGTCACTGAACCAAAATCGTCTACGGGGTACAATTTGGTCCGCAGTTTTGCGGCTTGACGTTTTGCGTCTTAAGGAGTGAACAATGTCTGTAGGTTCTGATGATAAATCGCAGTTCGTTGCAGTGTCAGATTTTGGGAACTCGGGCAAAGACCGTTTAGACGGAATTGTTGAGGGAACGACGGCTGGCGATCTGATTGATGTGACTTATACCGGTGATCCAGAGGGCGACAGAGTAGACCATTCTGATGCTATTCAGCCGGGTTTTGATGCAAATTCGGACATTATTGATGCGGGCGCCGGAGATGACACCATCTATGCTGGCGTTGCAGATGATCCGGCCAATGATGAAAATGGCACTGTCACCTTTTATGATGCTGCCGGAAACGCCACCGGCACCACATCCTTTGTTAATATCGAAAGATGTGTTTGTTTTACCCCTGGCACGCTGATTGCGACGCCAAAAGGCGAGCGCAAAGTCGAGGATCTGCAGGTTGGCGACCGTGTTATCACCCGCGACAACGGCATTCAGGAAATCCGCTGGTTGGGCAAAAAGGCGCTGACCGGTGCCAATGTCCAGGCGGCGCGCCATCTGCGTCCGGTTTTGATCCAGCAAGGCGCGTTGAGCAACGGTCTGCCTGAACGTGACATGTTGATCAGCCCAAACCACCGGGTTCTGGTCGCCAACGACAAAACCGCGCTATATTTTGAAGATCGCGAAGTGCTGGTCGCGGCCAAATATCTGACCTGTCTTGATGGTGTCGACATCGTTGATGTGTCCGACGTGACCTACATTCACTTTATGTTTGATCAGCACGAAGTTGTTCTGTCAGATGGTGCATGGACCGAGAGTTTTCAGCCGGGCGATCATTCGCTGGCTGGGATTGGCAATTCTCAGCGCAACGAGCTCTTTGAGCTGTTTCCCGAGCTTGAGAACGCCGATGGCCTTAAGGCCTATCCGTCTGCACGCCGGTCCTTAAAGAAACACGAAGCCCAGTTGCTGTCACGTTAACCGACGGGCTTTGACACCGATATGCAGTGGTTTCTGTGCGACACGGGGCGCATGGGCAGAAAGACGGAGCGGTGATTGCCGCTCTGTCTTTTTCTGTTTTGAGGTATTCGATTTTTGCCTCCGGCGGAGGTATTTTTGACGAGAAGAATGGAAAGATTACGGGGTTCGGGTTTTGCGCCAGCGGTTCCAGTCTTCGGGGGTATCCAGGTCAAGCCGGGCGTTTTGTCGGGGCAAGGGCACTAGTTTGACATGATCCGCGTGGGCGCGCACCACAGATTGGGCGCCGCTATCACCGGTCAGGGCGTGAATTTCCGGAAATAGTGAGTGATGAAAGACCACAGGATGGCCGGGTTTTCCGTCTTTTGTTGCGCCACGCCAAATTTTTATATTTGATTTTATTTCAACGGCTTGCAGGATGTTAGTAATGTCAGACTCCGTCAAGTCCGGCAGATCTGCCAGCAAAACCATCACGGCGTCGCTGTCTTTGGCTATAGCGGCAACACCGGCACGCAGGCTGGCATTCATCCCCTCAGCGGCATCCGCAACAGCGACCCGAGTGACATTTAGCCCCTCAAGCACCGCCCATCGGGGATGCGGTTTGGCGGGCAGCGCCACAAATACAGCGTCCGATACCGTGCATGCCATCGTTGCAACGCGCCGCAATAATGGCATGCCGTCAATGTCTTGCAACAGCTTGTCGACGCCGCGCATTCGCGTTGATTGCCCGGCGGCGAGAATGAGGATAGGGATGTTCATGCCGTTAATGTGGCGCGTTGCGCGGCGCCTGTCACCCCCGCATACGCGCGCCATCAGCGTCAAACAGCACGGTGCTGATGACTTTGGCGGCGCGCCGCTGGCCAAGGATTTCGATCTCTACCTCTAATCCGTCAGCGATCTTATCGGTAGGCAGAAACCCCTGGGCGATGGATTTTCCTGCATAATGTGAATAGCCACCCGATGTGCAGAACCCCTTGACCTCGCCCTCCAGCCAGATCGGTTCATAGGCGTTAACGTCGGCATTATCGGCATCGACCTCAAATGCGACCAACCGGCGGGATGGACCTGTGGCACGTTCGGCCACGGCGGCGGATCTACCAATGAAATCAACGTCTTTCTTGAAAGATATAAAGCGATTAAGCCCGGTTTCCGCAGCCGTATAATCGGGTGAAAACTCTGCCATCCAACTGCCAAAGAACTTGTCCAGCCGTAGTGACATCATCGCCCGCATACCAAACGGCACCATATCGTGGTCCTGACCTGCCGCCCAAAGCACATCCCACAAGGCGCGTTGGCCCATCGGATCGCAGTAGATTTCAAACCCCAGATCGCCGGTATAGCTCACCCGTTGTACGATGCAGTCGGTCATGCCGACGGTCATAGGTTTCACGTCCAGGAACCGCATATGGGAAATTTCGGTGCGGGTACAGGCGGCCAGAACGGCGTGGGAATTTGGCCCTGCAATCTGAAATCCATTTCTTTTATCGCTTATATTTTCAATACTTACACCGTCTTGTTGATGTTGTTTGAACCAGCGATAGTGATAGGCTTGACTGCCATAAGACGCGGTCACCTGAAATTCGTTTTCGCCCAAACACGAGATGGTGAAATCACCGATTAAACGCCCCTTGGGGGACAACATCGGCGTTAACGACAGTCGCCCCACTTTGGGAATGCGCCCGGCCATAATCCGGTCAAGCCATGCACGCGCATCTACGCCCGTCACCAGATATTTGCCAAAATTATGTACTTCGTTGATGCCAACAGCATTGCGCACGCCGTTCACTTCGCGCGCGGTGGCGTCAAACGCATCAGAGCGGCGGAAAGATGGGGTTTCATAGGTCGGCTCGTCATCTTGGGCGAAGTAATTGACCACTTCTAGGCCAAATTGCGCCCCCCAAACTGCGCCCATGCCAGTGAAAATGTCATACATCGGCGTTGTGCGGTTGGGCCGTGCGGCGGGCAGCTCTTCGTTGGGATAGGAAACCGAAAAGCGTTTTTGGTAATTCTCGATCACCTTGGGGCGGGTATAGCCAGGGTTGATCCAGTCGCCAAAACGGGCGATATCCATGGCCATCACGTCGCGTTCGGGTTCGCCTTGGATCATCCATTGCGCCAGCGTCAGGCCAACGCCGCCACCTTGGCTAAACCCGGCCATGACACCACAGGCCGACCAATAGTTGCGCACACCGGGCACCGGGCCGACCAGCGGGTTGCCATCTGGCGCAAAGGTGAACGGGCCATGAATGACCGATTTAACCCCAGCTGTTTCCAGCGCCGGGAACCGTTTGTAAGCTAATTCAATGCTTTCGGTGATCTTGTCAAAGTTATCTGGCAGTAATTCGTGGCCAAAGTCCCAAGGCGTTCCATCGACGGCCCAGGGTTTGCAGGGCTGTTCATAAAACCCAATGCACAGCCCGCGCCCCTCTTGGCGCAAATAGGATTCACCGGCCGGATCCATCACATGCGGGTGTTCGCGGTCCATCTCATAGATCGCGGGGATGTCGTCGGTGACGATATATTGATGCTCCATCGGGTGCAGCGGAAAATAGATACCGGCCATGGCGCCAACTTCGCGCGCCCATAATCCGCCCGCGTTAACAATGTGTTCGGCGTGAATCGTCCCCTTGTTGGTGACCACATCCCAGGTGCCATCGGCGCGCTGATTGGTTTCGCGCACCATACAATGGGTTTCGATCGTCGCGCCGCCCATACGCGCCGCTTTGGCATAGGCGTGGGTGGTGCCGGACGGGTCCAGATGGCCATCAAGCGGGTCATAGAGGCCGCCAAGAATGCCGTCGATATTGGTCACAGGCGCGATTTTTTTGATCTCGTCCGGCCCGATAATTTCGGTTTCAAGCCCCATAAACCGATGCTTGGCACGCTCTGCCAGCAGCATATCGAACCGGTCCTGGTTGTCGGCCAAGGTCACGCCACCGACGTGATGCAACCCGCAGGACATGCCCGTGATTTCCTCTAACTCTTTGTAAAGGCGTATTGTATAGCCCTGAAGCGCCGCCATATTTGTGTCGCCATTCAGCGTATGAAAGCCACCGGCAGCATGCCATGTACTACCACTGGTCAACTCAGACCGTTCCAGCAGCATCACATCCGACCATCCCAGTTTAGTCAGGTGATACAGAACTGAACAGCCGACAACGCCGCCGCCAATCACAACAACACGGGTGGTGGTTTTCATGAATTCGCTCTCCGCTTTGGGGTGTGACGGCAAGGTGTGCCGCCAAATGGCAGTGGTCCAGCCTGAACGCGACAAATTTTGTCGTTTGTTCTACTTGGCGGTCCAGCCTTGAATCTCTGCCGCCTTCTGGCGCAGCCACAAGATGTCAAAGCCTCCAACCATCCGATAGCCGCGGGCAAACAGGGCATCGGCCTGCTCTTTGATCAAGGCGTTACCAGCCAGTGGAATTCCGGCCTTTGCTGCGGCCTGTTCCACAGTTGTTTGGGCCGCGACGAATTCGGGGTGATCAAACTGGCCGGATATGCCCAAAGACGTGGACAAATCAAACGCCGCCACGACCAGCAGATCAACACCTTCGGTCGCACAGATTTCATTGATATTGGCAACGGCCTCGACTGTTTCAATCAGCAGGCAACAGACCAGGTGGTCTTCGATATCCGCCTGATATGTTGGCATTGAACTTTGCCAGCGAGATTGCGCAATGAACGGGCCGAAACCGCGTGTCCCGCGAGGCGGATAGCGCATGCTGGCGACGGCGCGTTTTGCATCTTGGGCATCGCGGATCAGCGGGAACACGATGCCTTCGGCGCCCAGATCCAATGCCCGTTTGACCTGAGCTTCGTTATTTTCGGCGACACGTACCAACGGTGCACATTCGGTTCCGGCGGTGGCAGCAATCATGGCATGAGCCGAGCTGTAATCAACCGCACCATGTTCAAGGTCAACAATCAGGGAATCCACGCCAGATGCGGCAATCGCCTGTGTTACCGTCGCCGAGGGGATGGTGCAAACTACGGTTGTCAGACGCGCGTCTGCGTTCAGTTTTTGTTTTAGGCTAGGCATGTTGTTTCCCTTATTGTGCGGAATAATTGTGGGCAGGCTAGCGGCGGTGGACCGTTGCACCTAGTGGTTTTTACCGGTGGGATTGTCGTTCAGCGACACAATTTGTCGTGGTTAGGCGTTTCGCAATGGGGGTGGCTGGGGCAAGTTAATGGACGTTAGACTCAACACACTGGACCCCCAATGCGAACCCATGCACAGGCCGTTGTTATCGGCGGCGGACTTATCGGCTGCTCAATCCTGTATCATCTTGCCAAACTGGGGTGGACAGATGTCGTTCTGCTAGAGCGGGACGAGCTGACAAGCGGCAGCACATGGCACGCGGCCGCTGGTATCCACGGGCTGCATGACAGCACCAATATCAGCCGCATCCAGCATTATACGATGAACCTGTACAAAGAGCTCGAGGCCGAGACCGGTCAGGGCTGCGGTGTGTTTCAGCCGGGGTCGCTGTATCTGGCCCAGACCGAAGCCCGCGAACATCAATTGCGCCTGCAAGAGGCTAAGGCGCAGCTCTATAACATGAATTTCCACGAGGTGTCGCGCGATGAGGCCGAACGCCTGCACCCTCTGGTCAATTTTGACGGCATCCGTTGCATCATGTTTGAACCCGATGGCGGCAATGTTGACCCGTCTGGTGTGACCAACGCCTATGCCATCGCTGCGCGGCAAATGGGCGCCGAAATCATCCGGTTCTGCCCGGTCACTGGCACCCAACAGCAACCCGACGGCAGTTGGATCGTGCGCACAGACAAAGGCGATATTGCCACGCAATGGGTGATTAATGCAGCCGGGTTGTGGGGCCGCGAAGTTGCGGCAATGGCCGGGTTTGAGTTGCCATTAATCCCGACAGAGCACCAGTATTTTGTCACCGAGCCCATCGCCGAGATTGCGGCGTTGGATCAACGGTTGCCCTCGGTCGCCGATCGCGATGGCGAGTATTATCTGCGTCAAGAAGGCCAGGGCCTGTTGGTTGGCGCCTACGAGAAGAACATGAAATTCTGGGCCGAAGACGGCACGCCTTCTGGATTTGGCCATGAGCTGTTTGCCGATGATCTGGAACGGATCGAGGACAATATTATGCGCGCCATAGATCGCGTGCCTGTGGTGGGTGAGGCCGGGATCAAACGGGTCATCAACGGGCCGATGATCTGGTCGCCAGACAGTAATGTGTTGTTTGGCCCAATGCCGGAACTGAACAATTATTTCTGCTGTAACGGCATCATTCCGGGCTTTAGCCAATCGGGCGGCATGGGCCTGATGGCGGCGCAATGGATCATCGAGGGCGAAACCAAATACGACATGTTCGCCTGGGACATGGCGCGGTTTGGCAGCTGGGCAGGCAAGGAATTTACCAAGGCCCGTGTTGGCGATCAATACGCGCATCGGTTCTCTATCCATTTCCCCAATGAGGAACGCAGCGCTGGCCGACCTGTGCGCACGCGCCCGATCCACGATACGCAGCTGGGCATGGGCGCGGTGATGGGGTTAAATTACGGCTGGGAGCATCCATTGTGGTTTGCTGACACGCCCGGCACCAAGGATACCAATGGTTTCACACGGCAAAACTGGTGGGAGCCGGTGGGGCGTGAATGTAGGATGCTGCGGGATGCGGCCGGCATTATCGACATCTCGAACTTTGCCAAATACATCTGCAAAGGGCCGGGGGCCGAGGACTGGCTGAACGCGCTGTTTGCCAACCGGATGCCACGCGAGGTTGGGCGGTCTTGCCTGACGCCGCTGATCGGGAAACGTGGCGGCATTGCCGGGGATTTCACCGTGACGCGACTGGCCGACGATGAATTCTGGATCATCGGGTCGGGCATGGCTGAACGCTATCACACCCGGTTTTTCAAACAGGTGCCGTTGCCCGAAGGGACGGTTTTCACCAGCCAGACCGAGGCGATGTGTGGCTTTAACGTTGCCGGTCCAAAATCACGTGAGTTGTTGCAGCGCTTGACCAACACCTCGCTGGCGACGGCGGATTTCCGGTTTATGCGTTCCAAACGCATTGAGCTGGCTGGGGTTGATTGTCTTGCCCTGCGGGTGTCGTTCACCGGCGATCTTGGCTGGGAATTGCATTGCGCCACCGAGGATCAACAACGGCTGTACTCGGCATTGATCGAGGCCGGGCGTGACTTTGGCGCCGGACCCGTTGGCGGGCGCGCCTTGATGAGCCTGCGGGTAGAAAAGGGCTATGGCAGCTGGTCGCGGGAATATTCGCCGGAGTATTGGCCGCAAGAGGTCGGCCTTGATCGGCTGTGCAAAATGGACAAAGAGTTCCTGAATAAATCGGCCGTGGTCGAAAGTCTGGCCAATGAACCGCGTGAACAGATGGTGTTGCTGGCGCTTGAGGCCGCAGATGTTGATGCATCGAATGCAGATGCCACCGGCGGTGAGCCGATTTTCAAGGACGGCCACGGCATCGGGCGGGTAACGTCGGGCGCCTATGGCTATACTGTCGGCATGTCGCTGGCGCTGGGATTTGTGAAAAACGCCGGGCCGGGGGATGAGGTCGAGGTAATGGTTTTGGGCAAACCGCATAGGGCGCGGATATTGTCGGAACCAGCGTTTGACCCCAAAGGCGCGCGGTTGCGGGCCTAGGTGTTGCTATTCATCTGTCCGCAGGCGGGAGTTTTGCACAAGGAATATGGTGGTCAGCGGCAACGCCACGGTGATGACCACCACCACAATCAGCAAAATACCCAGTTGTGTGTAATCGGCTGACGTGGTGATGGCGCCTGCCTGATCGCGGACTTCGCGGGTGACGCTGAACATCTGGTTTAGGTATTTGGTGCCCAGAGAGCTCGCTGATAACGCCAGATTGGTGAACGAGGCCATGACCGCGAAAAACGTCGCTTTCAGGTTGTTCGGCGCATTGCGGGCGATCCAGGCCAGCATCGGGATCATGGCGATCTGGCCAAGCGGCGATTCAACCGCAACGTCGATGATTGCGATGAACTGCGCGTCGACGATGCCGCCGGTCAGGGCTGCGGTCCAATGATGCAGCCCGTAATACAGCCCGATATTGGGCAATGATAAAACCCCGGCGGCCAGCGTCAGCAGGATGACAATCTGGCTGATGGTTTTGGACGCGATCATCGGACGCAGCACAATCATCCCGGCAAGCGTCAACACCGAAGTTATCAGATACAGCACTGACAGGAATTGTTGGTCAAACCCCAGAATATCAATCTCAAACCACGTGGCACCGGCACCGGGCAGGGGCACGGCGCGGAACATAAAGATAATGACCGCTGTGCCGACCAGCATCCGGGCCTTGTCGGCATCCAATGCCCGGATCAATTGGCGCATCAGCGTCAGCACGATGATCATCGAGCCGGCGAAAACGATTTCCTGCGCATAGGCCACGTCTGACAGGCCCACAGACAAGGTCATCACCACAAAAACTGCACCACCAGTGAAATACCAATGGTTCAGTTTCATCGGTGCTCCGGGGCGTTCAAACCGGGCGATCGCGGCGGCGCGATCCAGGCCCGACACCACGAGGTTGCGGATCGCGCTGCGTTTTTGGTAAGCGGCGACAAACACGCCCGAGATCGAGAGGAGCGGGATCATCAGCGCCAAGCGATAGATTTGGCCGTAAACCGAGGTGCGTTCGCCATCAGGCAACAATTCGATGCCAGAAAACAGCACAATATTGAGCAACGCCACAGCGCTGGCGCCGCTGATCAACGCGATCCGGCCCAGGGTTTGCATGGTGGTGTGCATCGTTTTGATGCTGGCCGCATCAAAGGCCTGACCATTGGCATCACTCTGCGGCACGGCCTCGACCGACATGGCATCGGCAACGGAATCCTGCACCACATAGCCCAATGGTGCCAACAACATCGCCAGCACATACCACGACGTTTGTGACATCACGCCGTTCAGGATCGGGTGACGCGTGGCCAGCGCATACATGATCAGAAAACTTGCAGTGATCAGCGCGGCTCCGGCAAAAATCAGCAGTGATTTCCAGCGCCAGATCAGGTCAACCAAATGGCCCAGCGGCATTTTTAGCGCCCAGGGCAGGCCTGCCCAAAACGCCAATCCGGCGATAAACGCCGCTGACACATCAAGGTATTCTTTGACAAAAAACGTGCCAACAACCGCCGTTAGCCCCGACGCCCCGGCGGCAAAATAGATCATTAGCGGTGGCAGGAACGACCAGCGGAATTGGCGGCCAAGATCGAAAATGACACGGTCCAGCCAACCCAAACGCATTACAGCGCCCTGATCTTAAGCGCGGTAATCCGGTTGCCTTCACGCGTGACCACTTCAAAGCGGAAATTATGGAACGAAAAGACCTGTCCAACTTCGGGAATCATCTGCGCCTCGTGTATCACCAGACCGGCGAGGGTGTTTGCCTCGTCATCGGGCAGCGACCAGTCGTTGCTACGGTTCAGATCGCGGATCGTCATGGCTCCATCAACCAGAAACTGGCCATCCTCTGAACGGGTCAGTTGTTGGTTGTCATCGCGATCAAATTCGTCGGTAATTTCACCGACAATTTCCTCAAGGATGTCTTCGAGCGTGATCAACCCCTGCAGCGATCCATATTCATCGACCACAAGCGCAAAATGGGTGCGCATCCGCAAAAATTGGCGCATTTGGTCGTCCAGTGCGGTGGTTTCGGGCACAAAATAGGGCGGCGTGGCAACATCGGTGATTTTGAACCGGTTCAGGGTCGTGGTATCACCGTCGGGACCGCCAATAAGCGTGTACATAGCGCGCAACAGATCCTTGGCGTGAACAACGCCGATAATATTTTCTGGCTCGTCCCTAAACATCGGTAGACGGGTATGGGCGCTGTCCAGACATTGTTTCAAAATGGCGTCCGGTTCATCGGTAACGTTAATCATTTCAATGCGAGAGCGGTGCAACATGATTTCCTCAACCGTGCGGTCGCCCAGATCAAGAGCCCCTAAAATACGGTCGCGGTCTTCGCGTTCAACCGTGCCTTCGGACAGGCCCAATTGCATGGCTCCGGCGATTTCTTCGCGCACGGCCAGCATTCGGCTGTCTGGATCAATCGGCACGCCCATCAGGCGCAGTATGCCGCGTACGATGGCCCGAACCGCCGACACAATCGGGGAAAACACCGTAACTGCGATCGCAATTGGCCGCGAAACGGCGGCGGCGGCGGATTCGGCGTTGATGATTGCATATGTCTTGGGCAGAACCTCGGCAAAGATCAACACCAGCAGGGTCATCACCATTGTGGCCAGCGCAATGCCGCTTTCGCCAAAGGTGCGGGTGAACAGGGCCGTGGCCAGCGATGCCGCCAGAATATTAACCAGATTGTTGCCAAGCAGAACCGAGCCGATCAGCCGTTCATTGTCTTCGGTGATCCGAAGCGCGCGTTTGGCGCCAATTGATCCTTTGTCGGCCTGCATGCGCAATTTGCTGCGCGAGGCGGCGGTCAAAGCGGTTTCAGAGCCGGAAAAAAATGCCGATATCACCAGCAGGATCACAATCGCTGCGCAGGTGATCCAAAATGCGCTGTCCAGCACGGTTGAAGTCGTGTCCATTGTCGTCTTTTATCCTTTGTCCTGTACTGGTTATGGGGCTGCAGTCGCGCGCAATCAAGCCTTGGTTTCGTCTGGTGCGTCCGGCGTTTTGTGTGCCAACGGGTGATGGTCCATGACCAGTTCGGTCAGGCGTTCATCCAAAACATGGGTGTAAATCTCGGTTGTGGCGACATCCGCATGACCCAAGAGCGTCTGGATCGACAGTAAATCGGCGCCATTGGCCAGCAGATGCGTTGCAAAGGCATGGCGCAACGTGTGCGGCGTAACTTTGGCTGGCGGCACTCCGCCGGTCACTGCCAACTCTTTGACAAATAGGTAAAACCAGTTCCGGGTCAGATGGCCGCCCTTGCCACGTGATGGAAACAGAAACGGCGAGGGGCGAGGTTTATCTTCGATCTCATCGCGCACCTTGAGCCAGACAGCCATAGCACGCCGCGCTGGGGGCGACAGCGGCACCATGCGTTCCTTGCCACCTTTTCCCCGCACCAGCAGCATTCGCGGATCACCGCGTGCCGCCGATGCAGGAAGGGTCACCAATTCGCTGACCCGCATGCCGGTGGCATAGAGCAGCTCCATCATGCAGGTGTTGCGCAGCTTGTCAGAGCGGCTGCGCCCGGTGGTGCGGGCGGCGGCCAACAGGCAATCCACCTCGACCACGTCCAGCGTTTTGGGCAGGCGCAGCGACCGGCCCGGCCCTTTGATCTGGATCGCCGGATTGTCGCTGCGCCAGCCTTCTTCAAAGGCAAACCGGTATATTTGTTTGATCGTAGACAGGCGTCGGGCGCGGGTGGATTTGGCCAACCCTTCGGCGTCGCAATTTATCAGGTAGGATTCGATATTGTCGCGGCTGACATCGATGAGGCCGATATTGCGATGCTCTGCCCAGTCGACGAAATGTTTCAGGTCACGGCCATAGGCCAATTGCGTGTTGGTGGCCGCGCCTAATTCTGCTGCCTGCGCCTCAAGGAAAGTGGAAATCCAGCGATGCGGCGATGCGGGGGCCGACATCAGCTCCGCTCCAGCAACATCAACTGCAAGGCGGCGCGCCGGGCGGTATCCTCGAGCCCGACAGACCGGAATGCCACCAGTGCCTCGGTCAGGTCAGTCAGGTCGCCCTTTGCGCCGCTGTCAAACAGGCCAATTGCCTTGAGGATCACCCAGCCCAATTGTCCGTCTGTCAAACCCCGTTGAAGGTCTGTCGGCAGCGTGGCGCCGTTGGCAAACCCGTCTGTGATGGCCTGTGCGATCGGGGTGGGGGCCGGTACGCGCCCCGGCTCACCCTGAGCAAGGGCCGCAAGAAACCGCGCGTTTTTGGCATATAACGGCGGGTTTTGTGCGGCCAATTCATAGCTTGGGGACAGTAATCTGATCTTATACGCCAGCGCGGTGGTGGCCGGATTATCCAAATCCTGCGCTGCAAGGCGTTCGGAAAACAATACTGCAAACGGCACTTCTAGCTGCACATCCTGCATCGCAGCCCAGACAATGGGCAGCGTTTTGGCCACCGCATCGGCACTGCCACTGTCCAGCGCGGTCTCAAATCGTTGCAGGGCCGCAACCCGGTCCCAAATTCCGCCCGACGCGGCAGGCAATCGTTCGGAATAAATGCCCAGCAGGCGATTGGGGCTAAGGGCGCCGATGCGGGCCAGCCGTTCGGCAGCCTCAAGCTGGGCCTTCCAGCCGGCGACATCGCGCAAATCCGCAGTGGCAAAGGCGCGCGGCAGCGAGGCCGTGGGAAAGCGTTCGCCAATCGCCTCAAATATCCGAAAACTAAGCGGGTCCGGATTGGGCGGCGTCGGCAAATACGGTGCGCCTTCAAACATTTCCGGGCTCAAGAAACGGTCCAAAAGCGCGAGCGTATTGGGCGGTAAAAGATCAAGCGCATGAGCGGCCTCAAGCAAAAGAGCCGCCGTGGCCCAATTGCCACCGCGTGCACCGCAGAAAATGCGCGCGGCATAATCCGGCGCCAAATGTGGCGTTGCGATCAGCGTGGCACAGGACCGGTCTTCGTCTCCGGTGAGCAACGTGGCATCAAACCAGCGGGCAAACCGCGCTTGCGTGGCCTCGGCTCCTGCATGTTGCACCAAAGCCTGCGCTGGGTCCGTCGCCCCCAGATCAAGCAGCCGGTCAATGCGGGCCAGCAACATGGTTTCAGCCGCCATTTTTCCCGCAGGAGGCCGGGTCTCTGACAGCAACACCGTGTAAAGCAACGTTTGCATCGCCGGCGTGTCCAGCACGGGCACCTGTGCAATCAATCGCGCAACGGTGTTGGCGTCGCTGGCCCCCCACATATCTGCGGGTAATCCGGTTGCGGATCCGGGCACCAAACCAACCAACGTTGCCTGCATTGCCAGCGGCGTCACCGCAATAGCAGCCTGGCGCGCATTAACCGTCACCGGGGGCTCTAATAGCACCCGTCCAGACAGGTCCGCGGGCCGGTCCCGTGACAACCAGTCGATGACCGACATCGGTTCTTGCGCCAGCGCCGAAAAGGCCAACGCCGAAAAGGGCAGTGCCAAAGCCAGAAAAGCGGCGTCAATCCGCATCCAAAACCACCGGTTTTCGCACTTCGCTTTGCGAAGCGGAAAAATCTGCGCCAAAATACGGACCGACATAGGCATAGGAAACAATCCCTGCCAGTGCCAAAATTACCAAGTAAATCACATATTTAAATAGTTTTGCCATGCTGCCCTCTTGCCCCGTCATACCGGTGATTTGACTAAGTTATATATGGCCTTTTCTACAAGATCACGTCATTCACATAAGAATGAGCGAAATTGAGCACAACCTGGCCACAGAGCCGCGGATTCCAAGCAACGGAATTCTGAAAAAAACAGTTGTGATGGTCGGGATGATGGGCGCTGGTAAGACCGCTGTTGGGCGGGCTTTGGCAGAGCGTTTGGACGCCAAATTTCTCGACAGCGACGCCGAAATCGAAATCGCGGCGAACATGACCGTGCCCGAGATTTTCACCCGCGACGGCGAGCGGTTTTTTCGCCGCAAAGAGACCCAGATTATCAAACGTCTGCTGCGCGGTGAAAGCTGTGTTTTGTCCACCGGTGGCGGCGCGTTTATGTCACCGCAAAACCGGGCGATGATTTCGAAAAATGGCGTGTCGGTCTGGCTGAATGCCGATCTCAATGTGTTGTGGAATCGGGTGCGCCATAAATCCAGTCGGCCTTTGTTGCGCACTGGCAATCCAAAGGCGACGTTGGGTGCGCTTTATGATGAACGGGTGCCGATCTATGGGGTGGCCGATTTGAATGTGATGTCGGATGGCGATGCCTCGATTGAGCAAATGGTAGACCGGGTTTTGTTGGCATTGGCCACCCGCCCGGATGTTCTGGAACGGAATTAATGCAGCAAACAGTACGTGTTGAATTGGGCGAGCGGGCCTATGATGTGGTCATTGGTCCCGATCTTTTGGCCACAGCAGGCGCACGCATTGCGCCGTTTTTGAGTCGCAAAAAGGTGGCGATTATAACGGATGAAACCGTGGCGGGGTTGCATTTGGACGCTCTGCGCGCTGGGTTGGCCACGGCAGGGATTGAGGCCGGGGTTCTGGCGTTACCCGCCGGTGAGGCGACCAAAAGCTGGCCGCATTTCACCCGCTCGGTGGAATGGTTGTTGGAGCAAAAAGTTGAGCGCAATGAC
This sequence comes from Granulosicoccus sp., assembly GCA_047623555.1. Lineage (GTDB taxonomy): Bacteria > Pseudomonadota > Alphaproteobacteria > Rhodobacterales > Rhodobacteraceae > NORP181. The sequence goes on along the minus strand of JBLHMP010000071.1, from coordinate 3,128 downwards.
ATCGTGATCGCCTTTGGCGGCGGGGTGATTGGCGATCTGGCTGGTTTTGCCGCCTCGGTTTTGCGCCGTGGCGTGCGGTTTGTGCAGATCCCAACATCGTTGCTGGCCCAAGTCGACAGCTCGGTTGGCGGCAAGACCGGGATCAACGCGCCGCAGGGTAAAAACCTGATCGGGGCGTTTCATCAACCTTCGCTGGTGCTGGCGGATACGGCCGTTTTGGGCACGTTAACACCGCGTGATTTTCTGGCCGGGTATGGCGAAGTGGTGAAATACGGCATGCTCGGCGATCTGGCGTTTTTTGAGTGGCTGGAAAACATGGGACCGGCGCTTGCGGCGGGCGATATGGCCGCGCGGGTACAGGCCGTGACGCGGTCGGTGCAGATGAAGGCCGACATTGTGGCGCGCGATGAGACCGAACAAGGCGACCGGGCGCTGCTTAATCTCGGTCACACATTTGGTCATGCACTTGAGGCGGCGACCGGCTATTCAGATCGTTTGCTGCACGGCGAAGGCGTCGCCATTGGCTGTGCTTTGGCGTTTGAGTTGTCGTCGCGATTGGGAGGCTGTGCGCAGGAAGACCCCAGCCGGGTGCGTGCGCATCTGCGCGGTATGGGCATGAAAACCGATCTGGCCGACATTGCCGGTGATTTGCCCGATGCCGATGGATTACTGGAATTGATGGCGCAGGACAAAAAGGTCGTGGCCGGGCAGTTACATTTCATTTTGACGCGTTCAATTGGTGACGCGTTTGTCACCTCTGATGTGCCGCGTGACGTTGTGCGCGCGGTTTTGGTGGATGCACTGCGCGACCGGGGCTGATCGCAAAGCCGGTCCTTTTCGGGTCGGCATTAGGTTAATTGCATGCGAAAACGTGGCCCTGCGGTGGGCGATGTTTCGAATCCATTGCCAAGGTAAATATCCTGTGTGGCGATATTGTCGGGATGGGTTCCAACCGCCAAATAGCTGCATTGGCAGGATTTGGCGTGGGCAACCGAGGCCTCAATCAACAGGCGGCCAACGCCCTGACCACGGGTATTTTCGTCAACAAACATGTGGTGCAGCTCTAATCCGCGCTGGCCAAAATGCAGCTGAAACAGCGGGTATAGCGCGACATATCCAACCAAACCATCATCATTCTCGGCGATCAGGGCGGACATTGTCGGGGCAGGGGCGAACAGGATTTGCTCTAAAGTTTGCAGCGACAAATTCGGCATGTCGCCATGAAAATAGGCCAGCGCCTCGATCATGGTATGCAAGGGCTGTAAATCGTCGGGCTGCGCGGCTCTGATTGTTACTTGGGTCATGGTCTGCTCCTGTTTTTGCCACAGAAACGAAAAAATGCCGCCCTGTGGCGACATTTGTTTGGATGCAATTTTGGTCGCCGTTCCTATGGGGAGCAGCGGTAATAGCCAAGACTTGTTGTGTTTAAGGTTCTCATACTTGGCAAACTGGCACCTTGGTCCCATCCGGGGCAAGGTGCCATATCCTTTAGAACGGGATTTCGTCGTCCATGTCGCGCGAAGAGGGGGCATTGCCACCGCCACCGCCCTGACCGCCACCGCCTTGGCCGCCACCATAGTCGCCACCTTGTGGGCCACTGTCATACCCGCCGCCGCCTTGACCGCCGCCATAGTCACCGCCCTGACCACCACCACCTTGGCCGCCACCGCCGCCTTCGCGACCGTCCAGCATGGTCAATGTGCTGCCAAAGCCCTGCAATACAACCTCGGTTGAATAGCGGTCCTGACCGTCTTTGTCCTGCCATTTGCGGGTTTGCAGCTGGCCTTCGATGTAGACCTTTGAGCCTTTGCGCAAATATTGTTCACAAACCCGAACCAGACCTTCGCTAAAGATCGCAACCGAATGCCATTCGGTACGTTCGCGCCGTTCGCCGGTGTTGCGATCTTTCCAGTTTTCCGATGTCGCGATGCGCAGGTTGCACACTTTGTTGCCATTGGAAAATGTCCGCACTTCCGGGTCGCGACCCAGATTGCCGATTAGGATGACTTTGTTAACTGAACCGGCCATTGCTGTTCCCCCGCGCGTGTTCGATCATGTTTTTCCGAATCTGACTGATCCGGCTTGTTTGATCCTATACGTCACCGATCAAGGTTGAAACAAGGTTAAGAAACGCAGTTTCCTGAGGCTATTGGCGTTTGTTTGCTAATGCTCTATTATCTGCCCTGAGGTAGTTTGAACAAGGCCCGGTTTATAATGCGCACCATAGCGTTTGGGATAGTCATAGGGAGCATGATCGCGGCATCGCCCGTCAGTGCCGATATGTTTTCCAGCAAAAATCAACGAAACCTGTTCCGCTCGCAGACCCGCATTCTGGATTCGCGTGCCTCACAGCAATACGCCAATTCGGTACGCTTGCAGCCGTCGACAGTTCATACCCCATCCAAATGGGGCGTGTTGCCCTATGACGGCAAATATCGTGGCCGGTTCTTGAACATGGCGCGCAAAGCGGCGCGGCGCCATGATGTTCCGGAAGAATTGTTTTTGCGGCTGATCCAGCAGGAATCCGGCTGGAACCACAAAGCGGAATCAAACAAAGGCGCGCTTGGATTGGCGCAATTGATGCCGGCAACCGCCAAACAGTTGGGCGTGGACCCAAACAAACCGCGTGAAAACCTAGAGGGTGGCGCGCGCTATCTGGCGGCACAGTATCGCGAATTCGGCTCATGGAAATTGGCGCTGGCGGCGTATAATGCCGGACCACAAGCGGTCAAGAAATATGGTGGCGTGCCACCCTATAGCGAAACCAAAAACTATGTTCTGAAAATCTGGGGCAGTTGACCGGCGGTTTGTTAACACCGGCCTTTGCGCCGTTAGAGACCCTTATTCCGCAGCCATCTGAATGACCGGCTCCATCCTTGCCAGTATTTCATCGCTCAGGTGACATTTCATTTGGTGATTGCCCTCCAATATCCGCACCGGCGGCATCTCTGTGTCGCACAATCCATTCGGAACCTCAGATTTCCAACGACAGCGCGTCTGGAACGGGCAACCAGACGGCGGGTTCATCGCTGACGGAATATCACCCTCAAGCACGATCCGCTTTTTTATCACCGACGTGTCGGCGATGGGCACAGCAGACAATAGCGCCTCAGTATAAGGATGATAGG
>JBLHMP010000070.1:0-21681 GCA_047623555.1 Granulosicoccus sp. | reverse complement strand
GGGGGCGGCCCCACCCCGGGGCCGCCCTGTCTTGGGGCCAGCCCCACCGGCCAAGGTAGTTGTCGCTACCGGTCAAGGTGGTTGTCGCTCAACACGAGACCGCATAACGTATATATGGCTGTCTTTCAGGTCGGTTTGGGCGTGATCCAGCAAAACAAGATCATCCTCATTGAGGTCCGGTTCCATACTGTCACCACGCACCGAAATGACTGAGGAGGTGATCGTGCCGCGCGATGAGAAGCCGCCTAATTGAAGTGGCGGGGCGAGAACTCGACACAGCGGCCTATAGCAAGCGTATGATCAAAGAGGCCGCGCGCTTGGCCAAGGTAGCAGCATGATCATGCGCCACACTTCGTTTGACGCGGCTATATCCCGTGTCCCCGAGGATGCCCTTAAGGGGTTTTCCTAGGCGGAACCGGTCAAATTTTCCCTTAAAATCATGCTGGATACAACATCACCAGATACCGTATCTGCATTGAACTGGGCGGCACGGCGCGTGGCAGAGCATAGCAGTGTGCTGGTCCGCGAAGCGTTTGAACGGGAGTGCGGATGATGATGCGACGTCGCCTTTTTCGGATCATTGCAGATCGCGCGGCTTGGTGGCTGCTAAGGTCTCTTCATCCACACGATCTAGGAGCGTCCGAAACGCTCTTAGTGATTGGATCGCAGCCTCACCGTCAAGCTGCACCGCAAGGCGGTCAACCTGGGCGGATCAATCAAAGAGCAAAAGACCCGAAACTGGGATGATAAGACGATCAAGAACATCATGGAGACCATCGCTGGTGAGCACGGCCTAGAAATCAACATGCCTGGCGATCCGTTGGTCGCCGCCGAAGGGCAGATTATTGCTTTGGGGTTTCAAATCGGAGTGAGTGACCTACGGTGATCACAAGCGCCAGACATCAGACCAGTGGGAGCGGTTTCACCATTTCAATCAGGACAGAAAAACCAAAGAGCCAAGCACGTTAGACAAGAGCACAATGCAAAATATCATGTGCGCCATGGTCAAAAATAAAATGGCCCGGCCCATTGGGAGCCTCCGGCGGGATATTTTTGGAAAGAAGAAAGAGGTTTAGGTTCCGCAGAACGTTGCCTCCACGACCTCAGGTTTGGTTGGGGGACGGGTCAGGTCCATGTCGTCGGGTTGCGGCCTGTATGGGGTGGCCAGTACTTTATTGAGGCGGTGAAATGGCGTGTAGTCACCGGCGACTGCAGCCTTGATCATCTGCTCAATACGATGATTTCGCGGGATAAAGACCGGATTGGCAGCCGCCATCGTGTTTTGCGCATCCGGCTCTGACGCGAGGCGCGCAGTCCAACCCTCGGCCCAGTCCTCAAAGACCGCAGGGTCGCTAAACTGATCGCGCGCCGTCCCCGCCCCAAGGGCGCGGAACGTATTGGTGAAATCGGCGTTTTGTTTGGCCATGTGGTCCAGCAGATCCGTGATCAACGCCATATCACCGGCCTGTTCACTGCTGATCCCAAGCTTGGCACGGAACCGCGCCAGCCAGTTTGCCTCAATCAGCGCAGGCATCGCGTGCACGATTTCGGTTGCTTCCTCGACTGCGGCATCCTGATCGTCCATCTGGCGGATCAGCGACGTGGCCAACTGTGCCAAGTTCCACACCGCGATGTCGGGTTGATTGGAATAGGCATAGCGACCGCGCCGATCAATCGAGCTAAAAACCGTATCCGGGTGATAGGTATCCATGAACGCACAGGGCCCGTAATCAATGGTTTCACCGGAAATCGACGAATTATCGGTGTTCATCACGCCGTGGATAAACCCAACCGACATCCACCCAGCAATCAATTGCGCCTGTGCATCGCGCACCGCCCGCAGTAATCCCATCGGCCCATCTGCGTCCGGATAATGGCGGGCAATTGCATAGTCCGTCAAGGTGCGCAGGCTGGCCAGATCGCCACGCGCTGCAAACACCTGAAATGTACCAACCCGCAGGTGGCTAGCCGCAACGCGGGTCAGAACCGCGCCAGGCAGCAAGGTTTCGCGCACCACGGTTTCGCCAGTTTCAACCACCGCCAATGCACGGGTGGTAGAGATACCAAGCGCAAACATTGCCTCGGACACCACATATTCCCGCAGCACCGGGCCCAGCCAGGCGCGCCCGTCGCCAGACCGCGAATACGCCGTGCGCCCGGCGCCCTTAAGCTGGATATCACGACGCAGCCCATCAGTGCCGACGGTTTCGCCCAACAGAACCGCGCGACCATCGCCAAGCTGTGGATTATACTGGCCAAACTGGTGCCCGGCATAATTTTGTGCAATCGGAATGGCACCGTCCGGAACCTGATTCCCGGCAAACACCTGCGCCAATTCGTCGGTATCACCAACAGAAATGCCCAACAATCGCGCCAAATCGGCGTTAAACGCCACCAAATGCGGCGTTTTTACCGGACTGGGGGTCTGGGCTGTATAAAACGCCGTTGGAAGGCGAGCGAAACTGTTGTCAAAAGGGATTATTAAACTCATGTGCAATACATAAACCTTATATGTATAATTGCCATAGGTCTGATGCATCGGCCAAACCAAAAGGATTTCCGCATGACCCCGGCACAGATTATTGACCACTTACAGCTCTCTCAACATCCCGAAGGTGGCTGGTATCGCCAAACATGGCAGGGCGAAAATGACAGGCCGGCCAATGACGGGCGAGCCAGCAGCACCTGCATCTATTTCCTGCTGCAAAGTGGCGAATCCAGTCACTGGCACAAGGTCGATGCCACCGAAATCTGGCTGTATCATGCTGGCGCTCCGCTGATCCTGTCCCTTAGTGCCACAGACCAGGGCCCGGCGATTGATCATCTGCTGACACCCGACCTAACCAAAGGCGCGCCACAACTCATCGTGCCTGAATGTCACTGGCAGGCAGCACGCAGCACCGGAGATTATACGCTGGTCAGTTGCACCGTTTCCCCCGGGTTTCAATTCTCGGGCTTCACGCTGGCCGATCCCGGGTTTGACATTCCACGTGCCGATCCCGGCTCGCACCGCAACATCCGCCATTTGCACCAATAAATCAGGACTCATGCGCCTGCGCATTCCTTTGGATCACGGCTTGCCCCAAGGAGCATTCCAGACCACTCTTGCACCATGACCCATGTTAAGCTGCTCAAATCGCTGTCGCCCGCGGCAAAAACCAACCTGATCGCGCGTTCGGACCGGGCAGGTCTGCGGCATTTGCTGCTTTATCTGGCGGTTCTCACGCTCACCACACTGGGTATCATACTGCAGATACCGTTTTGGCCGATGCTGATGCTGCCACAGGGCATCCTGTTGGTGTTCCTGTTCACCCTCAGCCACGAATGCACCCATCAAACCCCGTTTCGCAGCGTTTGGATCAACGAATTTATCGGCCACGCCATTGCGCCGGTTCTCGCCCTGCCCTTTGTCTGGTTTCGGTACTTCCATCTGGCGCATCATAAACACACCAATGATCCCGATCACGACCCCGAATTGGCCGGCGGCGGACGCCCGACATCGCGTTTGGACATGCTCATCTATCTCAGCGGCGTGCTCTATTGGCGTGGCAATCTGCGCCTGCTGTGGGGCAATGCCACCGGCAAGATCAGGGCACCCTACCTGCCCAAACGTCGCCATAACACCATGCGGAGCGAAGCCTCGCTGATTCTGATCCTCTATGGCCTCACCGCCAGTAGCCTGTTTTACACGCCGCTATTGCTGTGGATCTGGATTATTCCGGTGCTTGTCGGACAACCGTTTTTACGCCTGTACCTGTTGGCCGAACATGGCTTGTGCCCGCCTGTGGCCGACATGCTGCAAAACACCCGCACCACATTCACCAACCGCCTGATCCGCGCGCTGGCCTGGAACATGCCCTATCACGCCGAACATCACAGTTTTCCCAATGTGCCGTTTCACCAACTGCCCGCGCTGAACGACATCACCCAAGAGCACCTGAAATCAACCTCAGATGGCTACGGTCAATTCACGGCTGACTATGTGCGCTCTCTGGAACACTAAGAATACCGCCACCAACGCTCGCCCTGACCCCAGTGGTGCCGGGGCAGGATGTCGCCAGCCCACGCTTTACCCGCACGGCCAGATAGGCAAAGGCCTGCGCCTCGAGCATATCACCGTCCAAGCCAACGGTCTCCACCGGCAGAACCGGGCAATCCAACGATACCTCTAGCATCTGCATCAACACCGGATTGTGCCGCCCGCCACCGGTGACCAAAATCCGGTCCGGCGGGGTTGGACAATGCTCAACACCCTGCGCCACGCCAGCTGCACACATGGCCGTCAGGGTTGCTGCGGCGTCGGCGTCACTTAGTTCTCCCACCAATGCAATCATTTCTGAAAAATCATTTCGGTCCAAAGATTTAGGCGGCATCTTGGCAAAATACGGCTCGGCTAAAAATAACTCCAGCGCGCCGGTTTCAACTGTGCCCTGCGCCGCCAATGCGCCGTCGCGATCCATTTCAACGCCCATTCGCGCCAACATCAAATCATTGACCGGCGCATTGGCAGGCCCGGTATCAAACGCCAGCAAAGCCCCAACGTCATCGGGCGCATCAAAGGACGGATCGACATAGGTCAGATTGCCAACACCACCAAGGTTCAGAAAACACAAAGGCGCCGTTGCTTTGATCCAGCGCGCACAGGCAAAGTGAAAAAACGGCGCCAGCGGAGCGCCTTCGCCGCCCATCGCCACATCACCGCTGCGAAAATCCCAGACCACCGGCGTTTGCAAAGCCTCGGCCAATGCCGCGCCATTGCCCACCTGTAATGTGCCGCGGCCATGTGGCTCATGTGCCAGTGTCTGGCCGTGAAACCCAACCAAATCAACCGCTTCAAACCCAGCCAATGCCTCGGCATGGGCCGCGTCAACCACTGCTGCTGCGGCCTCAACCCCATCGCCATGCCACTGCCCCAGGGCGGCGCGCAACACGGCGCGTTCGGCATCGGCATAAGGACGATAGCCGGTTTCACCAAAGGCAAAAATCTGCTCGCCATCAGTTGCAACAACCGCGCCATCGACGCCATCCAGCGACGTGCCAGACATCGCGCCCAAGGCCCGGATTGGCCCGGATGATCGTTTGCCCGTGTTCATGGCTTTTCCTTTGCTCAGCTGCGGCCTATACACTGCGTCGCAATCAACGTCAGAGGCAAGCCATGACCTATCATCCAAAATCAGATTTCATTGCAGTTATGATGGAACGCGGCTTTCTTGCCGATTGCACGGATTACCAAGGCCTTGACGATGCCCTGATCGCCGGAGTGGTGCCCGGTTACATCGGTTTTGACGCCACCGCCAAGTCGCTTCATGTGGGCTCGCTCATCCAGATCATGACCCTGCGCTGGTTGCAAAAAACCGGGCACAAGCCGATTACATTGATGGGCGGCGGCACCACCAAAGTTGGCGATCCGTCGTTTCGTGCGGACGAGCGTCCGTTGCTGACCGACGCACAGATCAACAACAATATTGATGGCATCAAACAGGTGTTTTCCAAGTATCTCGATTACGGCGATGGTCCGTCAGATGCGCTGATGATCAACAACGCCGAATGGCTGGACAACCTGAATTACCTCGAATTCCTGCGCGACATCGGGCGGCATTTTTCGGTCAACCGGATGCTGGCCTTTGAATCGGTGAAATCTCGGCTGGATCGCGAACAATCGCTGTCGTTCCTTGAATTCAACTATATGATCTTGCAAGCCTATGATTTTCTTGAACTTAATCGGCGGTACGGCTGTCTGATTCAGTTCGGTGGATCGGATCAATGGGGCAATATCGTCAATGGTATCGACCTCACGCGCCGGGTGTTGGATCACCAGATATTTGGGCTGACCACGCCGCTTTTGACCACCTCGGATGGCAAGAAAATGGGCAAATCGGCGGATGGTGCAGTCTGGCTAAATGCTGACATGCGCAGCCCTTACGAGTTCTGGCAGTTTTGGCGCAACACCACCGATGCCGATGTTGGCCGGTTCCTAAAGCTTTATACTGAACTTCCGGTTGATGAATGTGACCGTCTTGGCACGCTGCAAGGCTCCGAAATTAACGCCGCCAAAATTCAGCTGGCCAATGAGGTCACAACGCTGTGCCACGGCGCCGACGCGGCTGCCACCGCCGCCGCCACATCGCGCGAAGTGTTTGAAAAAGGGGGCGTTGGCGATGATCTGCCAACCCTGACTCTCACGGCCGCTGACATCGGCGACGGTATTTCAATCGTGCAGCTGATCGTCAAATCCGGCCTGGCCAAATCCGGCAAAGAGGCCAAACGGCTGATCTCCGAAAATGGCGCCCGTCTGGATGATGCCCCGCTGAGCAATACCGGGCTGATGATTGATGCCGCAGCGTTATCCTCGCCGATCAAACTAAGTGCCGGCAAAAAACGCCATGCCTTGGTGCAACTGTCCGATTAAAGCCACAGCCAGTCGATCACGCTCAGCACGGTAAATACCGGAATCGCCAAAGCAGTCGCCAGTAAAAAGGCGGCTGCTTTTGTCATCCGGGGTGCGCGCACCAAAATGCCGTAAACCTTTGAATTATCTTTCATGGCGTTATTAACCCAAACTTAGCTTTATACTCCCTTAATGGCACACATGTTTGATGTGCCCCCCATCCCGCTGCAACAACATCCGGGTTTTGCCGCAGCTTTGCGCGCCTGTGGACAGTCGCCATTAATGTTGCCTGGCGCTGAGCCGATTCTGGTAATGCGACGGCGTTTGTGGCGTGGCCTTCCGGTGGCGATGATGTCGCGTGCCCGCCTGAACCCCGATACATTGAGCACGCAAGTGAACGGCACTGATCTGCAGCGAAATTTGCTGATTCTATCCCCCGATCAACCGATGCCGTCGCTTGCCAATCTCGGGGCGATTCCGCTGATCTCGCCGACCGCCATTGCCGAAATCGACCTGCGCCAATCCACGGAAATGCGCCGCGTCGGGCTAAAACAGAAATGGCGCAACCGACTAAACCATGCCGAATCTACCAAATCACTGCGGATCGTTCAGAAAACCATGCCACCCGACGCGACCCATTGGTTGTTCACTGCCAATACCATGCTGCAAAAACAACGCGGTTTTCGCAATTGGTCGACGGCTTTGACGCTGGCCTATGGCCGTGAAAATCCCGGTCAAACGCGGCTGTTCACGGCCTATGACGGGCGTGATCCGATTGCCGCCATGTTATTTCTGCGGCACGGAGCCGGCACGACCTATCACATCAGTTTTAGCACCGATCGCGGACGACAATTGTCGGCGCATAATCTGTTACTGTGGTGCGCTTGCGACTGGCTTGCGGCCAACGGGCATCGTTTGTTGGATCTTGGCATGCTGAATACCGAAGACGCCCCTGGATTAGCGCGTTTCAAACTGGGAGCCGGCGCAAGGCCACGCCTGTTGGGCGGCACATGGGTCTGGTGGCCGCCGATGCGTCAACTGTTGCGCCCGCTTGCGCAGTTTGACCGGCAACTGATGCGCCCTCCTGACCTATGGACAGAGGCGTCGGGCACGGTTATTTGAACAAGCGTTCATATCAATCCACAGGAGCCCGTCCATGAAATTGTCTACCACAGCCGCCATCATCACCGGTGGCGCATCCGGTCTGGGCGAGGCAACCGCCCGTCATTTTGCCGCAAACGGTGCGCAGGTCACTCTTTTGGATCGTGACGTTGAACGGGGCGAGGCTGTCGCCAAAGACATCGGTGGCTATTTCGCTGAAACTGACGTGACGGATGAAGATTCGGTTCAGGCGGCCATTGATCTGGCCAAATCCAAAATGGGCAAGATCACCGCGACGGTGAACTGCGCTGGCATCGCCATTGGCATCAAAACCGTTGGCCGTGATGGCCCGCACCCATTGGATGCGTTCCGGCGCACTGTCGATGTTAACCTTGTTGGCACCTTCAACGTGGCGCGTTTGGCCGCCGTTGCCATGGCCGAAAACGAACCGGAACAGGACGGCGCGCGTGGCGTTATCATCAACACAGCCTCGGTTGCGGCGTTTGACGGCCAAAAAGGTCAGGCGGCTTATGCAGCCTCAAAAGGCGGAATTGTGGGTTTGACCCTGCCCATGGCACGGGATCTGGCCTCAACCGGAATTCGGGTGATGACCATCGCACCGGGTATTTTCATGACGCCAATGCTGGCCGGCCTCTCTGAGGAGATTCAGGCGCAATTATCCGCAGATGTTCCCAACCCTGCCCGTTTGGGCGATGCGTCAGAATATGGTCGTTTGGCCGGCGCCATCGTCGAAATCGGTTACCTGAACGGCGAAGTCATTCGAATCGATGGCGCGCTGCGCATGCGCTAAGAGGCGTTTTCGGACTTTTCCTCAAGCTTTAGCCAATCTTCTTCAGCGGCAGCCAGTTTTTCTTGCCGCTGAAGCAACGCCTCTGAGGCCTTTTGAAACTTTACGGGTTGGCGTGTGTACAGTTCCGGATCTGCCATCAAAGTTTCCAGCTTGCCGATTTCAGCCTCTATCCGCTTCATCTCTTTGGGCAGCGCCTCAAGCCGGTGTTGTTCGCTAAAAGACAGTCCCAATTTTTTGTCTTTCTTTTTCTTTGACTTCGCGCCGTTACCTTTTGATTTTGCACCGTTTTCCGGATCATCTTCGCCCCGTTGCGCGCGATAATCGCTCCAACCGCCGGCATAGACAACCGCCTGGCCATCGCCTTCCATTGCGATGGTCATTGTCGCCACCCGGTCGAGAAAATCCCGGTCGTGGCTGACCAAAAGAACCGTGCCGTCATAATTGTCGAGCAGTTCCTGCAGCAGATCGAGCGTTTCAACATCCAGATCGTTGGTTGGTTCATCCAGCACCAGCAAATTACTTTGCCGCGCCATCAACCGTGCCAACAACAACCGTGCCTTTTCACCCCCTGATAAGGACCGGACTGGGGCACGGACCTGCGCCTCGTCAAACAGGAAATCCTTAAGGTAACCAACCACATGGCGTGGCATTCCGCGCACCATGACCTGATCGGCCTTGCCGGACACTGCCATGTCCGGGTCACTTGTCAGACTGTCCCAGAGGCTTAGATTCGGGTCTAGTTTTGAGCGGGCCTGATCAAACACAGCCACATCCAGATTGGTGCCAAGTTTAACATCACCAGAATCAGGCGTGACTTCGCCCAACAGCATTTTTAGCAGCGTCGTTTTGCCCACACCATTGGGCCCGACAAAGGCGATCCGATCGCCGCGCTGCACCTTGAGCGAAAAGTCCTGAACAATGACAGAACCGCCATAGGTTTTTGAAATTTCAACGGCTTCGATGACCTTACGGCCGGATTTCTGCCCGGCCTCAAACATCATGCCAGCCGTGCCTTGCCGATTAATCTGCGAGGCCCGTTCGGCGCGCAAATCCCGCAGGGCACGAACCCGGCCTTGGTTGCGTTTACGCCGCGCACTGATGCCTTCAACAGCCCATCGGCCTTCGGCTTTGATCAGCCGATTCAGCTTGTGACGCTGCGTGTCTTCTTCTTCCCACATCTGATCGCGCCAGGCCTCAAATTCGTCAAAGCCCTTTTCCTGTCTCCGTACCATTCCCCGGTCAATCCAAAGGGTTGCACGGGAAAGTTCGCGTAAAAATGCGCGGTCATGGCTAATCAAAACAAAGGCGGTTCGCGTCGATTTCAGCTCGCGCTCAAGCCAGCCAATGGCCTGAATATCAAGATGGTTTGTCGGCTCGTCCAGCAGCATCAAATCCGGGGCTTCGGCCATCAGTTTGGCCAGTGCCGCCCGGCGTCGCTCGCCACCCGATGCTGTTGCAATCTTGCGGTCCGGGTCAAATTTCAACCCTTCGGCAGCGCGCTCAACTTTATAGAGCTCGCCCGGCTGCAGCCCGCTAGTGGCATATTCACCCAAGGTGTCAAAGCCGCTCATTTCGGGCTCTTGTTCCATGTAACCAACGGATTTCCCCGGCGGGATGATTACCGTTCCGGCATCAGGCTCAACCAGCCCTGCCATCACTTTCATTAAGGTTGATTTGCCCGATCCGTTACGCCCGACCAACGCCACGCGGTCGCCGGGGTGTAAAACTAAATCAAGACCAGAGAAGACCGGATCGCCGCCGAAAGTCAGCGAGATACCGGACATTTGCAAAAGGGGAAGACGCGCCATACCCGCCTGCTAAACCGACAGGCCCGGGGCGTCAACGCCCTCAATTCAGAACGCGGCGCCGACAACCGCGCGCAGCAGCCGTTTGCGCGCCGCAGGAATGGCATTAATTTCCACGCCGGTGAACACATGCAGCGTGTTCAGATCATGGTCGATGACCGCATGATCGCTCACCCAGCCCCCCATCATCAGATAGCTGCGCAACAAGGTTGGCAAACACAGCATGGCCTTTTTGGCATCGGGCTGGTGTTGAACCAAGGCGCCAAATCGAAACACATCCGGGGCCTTAATCTGTGGCTGCCAGTGTTGCGGTGCAAGATAACGCGCCCTAAGCAAGGCAAAGGCATCCAGATACAGCGCCGTATCAACACCCGAAAACGAAGCGCATCCAAACAGCATTTGTATATTGTTTTCATCTACATACCGGGTCAGAGCCGCCCAGGCAACGCGTAGGATGTCAGGGTCGCTATGATGCGGATGCACGCAAAAACGCCCCAGTTCGACCATGCGATCCGCGAAATTCGCCAGCGTAGACAGGTCATAAAATTGCGCTGAATAGCTCCGATCCAATTGCGCCCCACTGTCCAGCGTCAGCAGTCGGAAACAGCACACCATTCTGCCGCTGTCGGTGTCGTGAATCACCACCTGGGTGCAGATCGCATCAAAATCGTCGCGGTCAGAACTGGCCAGACCAAACGCCAAAGCCCGCAGTTTTTGCGACTCAGCAATATCGCAATCGGACCGGGCCATACGTGCCCGGTACCGGCCTTTGCTTAACTGCGATATGTCGTGCAGCATTTTAACCTCTGGCGTGCGCTTAGTTTATCAGGCTGCCCGGGTCAAAGCGCCCAAGGTTGCCCAGCAACTGACGTAGGAAGGTTTTGTCTTCAACGCTGGAATCGGTCACACGACGCTCAAGCGCAATCACACTTCCGTCCTCCAGTCCAAAGCGTTCGATGTTTTGCACCACGCCCGAAGCATTAAAACTAATGGCAACCAGTTGTCGATTGACCGTTTGGGGCGCGCGCGCGCCAGAAAACCTGACCCGCGAGGATACATAGTAGAACCCGCTTTCGTTCAGCACGCCCAACGAGGACGGCGGCCCGACGGTTTCCATCACGCTGTCGCGGGTGTCGATGCCAACAACAATTTCAGCGAGCTCTTCTTCGCTTGGCACATACCCGTGGTTGCGATATCGGGCAACGCAGGCTGACAAGCTTGCAATGGCTACTGCGATAATCGCAATTCTAATTGTCTTTTTCACAACTGATACCGTTTTGATCATCGCTGCCCTCTTGCCTTGGCTTACTACGCCTTTTATCTCAATTTACATAAACCAACGCTATGGTTCAAGTTAAGGAAAGCGACCCTATGCCTGATGTGACCGCCTTTGTTGTGGCAGACCTGCCGCAGAATCGCCCAACCAAACTTAATCTGCGCCTGAATGAGCGTCAATTGAGCGATATCGCCACTTCGCTAAATCTGACCGCAGTCCGCAAAGTTAGCTTAGTTGGTGAACTCTCCGCACGCGGCAGACGCGACTGGGTGTTGACCGCCAAATTGGGCACCACTGTGGTGCAGCCCTGCGTTATTACACTAGAACCGGTGACAACGCGGATTGAGACCACTGTACAGCGGGTATTTCTGGCCAGCCTACCAGAGCCGGATCAAGGCGAGGTCGAAATGCATGAAGATGAAAACATCGAATTGCTGGGGGCCAAAATTGATCTGCTTGTGGTGTTGACCGAAACGCTGGCCCTGTTGGTGCCGCAATATCCCCGCACAAAAGGTGCGAATCTATCTGAGTCGAACTTTACAGAACCCGGGCAAATTCCGATGTCAGACGAAGATGCACGCCCGTTTGCCGGTTTGGCAGACCTGAGCAAAGCCCTGAAAGGCGATAATTAAAACATAATTTTCGGCGCGGACGCCGTGTTTTACCCATAGATCCCTATAAAAACCGCTTGCGCAGGGCCGAATTCGCAGTATTTTGGCGCGCTCATCGGATTTATGGTTGGACATCAGACGGGCCGCGGCCTAAATGCACCTCAACCATACGAAAACGACTAATCGCAACGTGGCAGACGGGAACGCCCGCACGCCCTTATTAGACAAAGGTTGAGACATGGCCGTCCAACAGAATAAAGTATCCAAATCACGTCGCAACAACCGTCGCGCGCATGATGCGCTGGTTGCTGTAAACCCTAACGAATGCCCAAACTGTGGCGAACTCAAGCGTCCGCACCATGTGTGTGCATCGTGCGGTCACTATAACGACGCCCAAGTCGTCGCTATGGCCGACGAGATCGACCTGGATGAAGACGCGGCATAAACCGGCCAGATTGGCATTTGCATGACAGCTGCGCCGGACCACACGCAAGCAAGCGCCGAACGCATCATCATTTCGGTTGACGCAATGGGTGGCGACGAAGGCCCCGCGACTGTTGTCGCGGGCATCGCCATTTCTGCGGCTAAAAACCCGGATGTAGGATTCATCCTTCATGGTGATGACTCGACGCTGAGCTCCTTGCTCACGAAACGCCCTAAATTGGCGAATTGTGTGACGATTCAGGATGCCCAGGGTGTTGTCACAATGGATGACAAACCCAGTCAGGTTCTGCGTCACGGCAAAGACACGTCCATGTGGTCAACAATCGAATCGGTGCGCTCAGGCGCGGCCTCAGCGGCTGTGTCCTGTGGCAATACCGGGGCGTTGATGGCGCTGAGCATGATCAGGCTTCGCAAACTGCCGGGCGTCAATCGTCCGGCAATTGCCGTGCTATGGCCATCACGGGCGTCCACCGGATTTAACATTATGCTGGATGTCGGCGCCGATGTGCGCGCTGATTCCCGCGATCTGCTGCAATATGCGCTGATGGGGGCATCATATGCCCGCAACGGTCTGGGCCTGTCCCGCCCCCGCGTTGGGCTGCTGAATGTCGGCACAGAAGAGCACAAAGGCCGCCCTGAACTAAAAGAGGCGCTTGGGTTGATTGGGGATTTTTCTGATCAGGCCAACTATGAATGTGTTGGCTTTGTTGAAGGCAGCGATATTCCCGGCGATGTCGCCGATGTCATTGTTACCGACGGCTTTACTGGCAATGTCGCGATCAAAACCGGCGAAGGCACCGCCAGCCTGATTGGTGATTTGCTGAAACAGGCGTTTAAATATTCCATTATGTCGCGCCTTGCCTCATTGCTGGCGCTTGGCTCGCTGAAACGGTTGCGCACCCGGATTGATCCGCGTCATGTGAATGGCGGCGTTTTTCTGGGGCTGAACGGCACAGTGGTCAAATCGCATGGGGGTGCGGATGCCACTGGCGTGTCGGCCGCGGTGCAGCTGGCGATTCAACTGGCCCAATCCGGATTTACCGAAAAACTGGCGGCGCGGGTTGCATCCACTGCCTCGCTTGCCCAAAGTGACGGCGAACTGCCCGAAAATGCGGCACAAATACAAAATAAAGGGCAGGCATAGGGCATGACAGGTCGCGCAGTTGTTTCAGGGGTCGGCCATTATCTGCCCGAACGTGTGGTGCAAAATTGCGAATTTGAGGCAACACTGGATACCACAGACGAATGGATCAAATCCCGCTCTGGTATCGAACGTCGCCATTTTGCCGCCGAAGGAGAGCTCACCTCTGATCTGGCGGCCCATGCGGCACGCGCCGCCCTCGCCCATGCAGGCTATGTCGCCGACGATATCGACGCCATCATTTTGGCCACTTCAACCGCCGATCTGACGTTCCCCTCTGCCGCCACCATGGTGCAGGCCAAATTGGGCATGACACGCGGCTTTGCCTTTGACATTCAGGCGGTCTGTGCCGGGTTTGTCTACGCCCTGACAACCGCCAATGCGATGATCCTGTCAGGTCAGGCGCGCCGGGTTCTGGTCATCGGAGCCGAGACATTTTCGCGCCTGATGGATTGGACCGACCGCTCAACCTGTGTGTTGTTTGGCGACGGTGCCGGGGCGCTGGTGCTGGAATATCAGGACGGCGACGGCACATCCAAAGACCGGGGCATTCTGGCCACCGATCTGAATTCAGACGGTCGGCTTAAGGATCTGCTCTATGTCGACGGCGGCGTCAGCACCCAATCCACCGGTCATTTGCGCATGCAGGGCAATCAGGTGTTTCGCCATGCGGTGGAAAAATTAGCCTCGACCGCAGAAACCGCGCTGGAACGCGCCGGGCTGAGCGCAGATGACGTGGATTGGATCGTGCCGCATCAGGCCAATATCCGCATCATCAAAGGCACCGCCAAAAAGATGGGCGTTAGCATGGATCGGGTGATCGTCACCGTACAGGACCACGGCAACACATCGGCTGCGTCGATTCCCCTCGCCTTGTCTGTCGGCAAGGCCCGTGGTCAGATCAAACCGGGCGATTTACTGGTCACCGAGGCCATAGGCGGTGGACTCGCCTGGGGCTCGGTCGTTTTGCGCTGGTAAATCAATTTTGGGACGGCATAAGTTTGCCCACGCAATTCATTGATATTGACAGGGAAATTCCACTCGCCGTATGGTTTGGCAACCACAGGGGAAAATTATGTCTGGAAAAACTCTCACTCGTATGGACCTGAGCGAAGCGGTATTCCGCGAAGTTGGTCTGTCACGGAACGAAAGTGCGCAATTGGTCGAGAGCATGCTCGAACATATGTCCGACGCGCTGGTCAAAGGTGAACAGGTCAAAATCTCGTCTTTTGGCACCTTTAGCGTCCGCAATAAATCGGCCCGTATTGGTCGCAATCCAAAGACCGGCGAAGAAGTTCCAATTCAACCGCGCCGGGTTTTGACGTTCCGGCCATCGCACCTGATGAAGGACCGCGTTGCCGCCGGTAACAAAGCCTAAGGATACAGACATATGGGCAAATCTCCTGACGCATTTCGCACCATCAGCGAGGTCGCTGATTGGTTGGGTATTCAGGCCCATGTTCTCCGCTTTTGGGAAAGCAAATTCGCCGCTGTCAAACCCATCAAGCGCGCCGGTGGGCGGCGCTATTATCGACCTGCGGATATGATGCTTTTGGGTGGCATCAAAAAGTTGCTGCATGATGATGGGCTGACCATCAAGGGTGTGCAAAAAATGCTTCGTGAACAGGGCGTTGCCCCAGTATCAGACCTGTCGCCGCCGATTGACGAATCCGCCCTTAGCATTGAGGTCGAAATCGAAGAAATCAGCGCCACTGTGCTGCAATTCCAAGGCAACACCAGCCTTGATTCAATCCCCGAAGTCGAAGCCGCTGAGGACCTTGAGCCAGAGGTGGTGGACGAGACTGAGAACGCGGTTGAAATCACACCTGAACCTGAGCAACTGCCCGAGCCTGAGCAAGCGGCAGAGCCCGAAAACCCCGCAGAATCATCTACAGAGCCCGAGGCTGTTGAGCCAGAAGAATTGGCTGAAACCGCCGTTCTACCACCGTTCCTCAGCCGCTCTTCGGACGCGGATGAGACCGCGGAAACCGCCAAACCGGTGCCCGCCTCACCGCAGCCCGAGATTGCGCGCGCGATCGTTGTCGACGCCCCCGACCCCGGCCCTGATGACAGCCAAAATTACAGCCCCGGAACACTTGGGCATCTGGCTGGCCTGGACTATTTAACCGCAGCACAAGCAAAAGAGATCGCCCCCATGGCCGAAGAATTGCGTGCCTGGCTTGCCCGGGCGGACGCGGCGTAAACGACTGTATGATTCCCTCTTGTCCCCGGCTACAAAACCGCTATGAACAGCGGATCGTCGGGCTATGGCGCAGTCTGGTAGCGCGTCCGTCTGGGGGACGGAAGGTCGCAGGTTCGAGTCCTGCTAGCCCGACCAAATCAAACACGCCCCTGCCGGTCACGGTGGTGGGCGTTTTTGTTTGAGGTAAGGCCACGATGATACACATGGGCAAACACACAGGCGTTTTGCCGGATCATGCGATCCGCAACCTGATTGAAACCGGTGCCATATCCGCCGATATCCCGATTCTTGACGCGCAAATTCAACCCGCCTCGCTTGACTTGCGGTTGGGCAACGTCGCCTATCGGGTTCGCGCCTCGTTTTTGCCCGGTCGCGCCCGGACAATCACCGGACGGCTGCAAGATTTTGAAATGCACCAGATCGACCTGAATGGCGGCGCTGTGCTGGAAAAAGGCGCGGTCTATGTAGTGCCGTTGATAGAGCGCCTGAATCTGCCTAAAGGCATGACCGCAGCGGCAAGTGCCAAATCCTCAATCGGACGACTGGATTTGCTGACCCGGATCATCACCGATCAGGGATTCGAATTTGACCGGGTGCCTGATGGCTATGATGGCCCGCTTTACGTGGAAATCTGCCCCAGATCGTTTTCTGTGATCGTCGAGCCCGGCCTGATGGTCAATCAAATCATCTTTCGCCTTGGCGACACTGTCCTGTCAGATAGCGATCTACGAGCGCTGCACAGCCAGACACCGATCGTGTCAGGCGAGGCGGTGATTTCCGGTGGCCTGGGCTTTTCCGTCGATCTGAATCCGGCTCAGGGTGACCTTGTTGGATATCGCGCCAAACCTCATACCGATGTTATCGATCTGACCAAACTCAATCATTACAATCCGACAGAGTTCTGGGAGCCGGTGCACAGTTCTAAACGCTGGATCATCCTGGACCCCGGCGCGTTCTATATTCTGGTCAGCCGCGAGGCGATCACTATTCCGCCGGCCTATGCCGCTGAAATGGCGCCGTATTTGGCGATGGTTGGCGAATTTCGCGTGCACTACGCCGGCTTTTTCGATCCCGGGTTTGGCTATGCCAAGGCGGGTGGCCAAGGGTCGCGCGGTGTGTTGGAAGTGCGCTGCCACGAAGCGCCGTTTGTGCTCGAACATGAGCAGATTGTCGGGCGATTGGTCTATGAACACATGACCGAAATCCCGACCCAGCTCTATGGCTCGGGGATCGCGTCGAACTATCAAGGCCAAGGCCTAAAGCTGTCAAAGCACTTTAGGTCGACACCTTAATCAATTGATTTAGAGATACAAAGTGTGATTCACTGACTTTACATCCTAATTGCATTACATCCTATTTGGCTTGGCGATTTGCCTGACGCTCGCGTCTGGCGCGACGACGTTCACGAACCTGGGCCTGCGTAGGCTTTCCGTCATTCGCGCTTTGGCTTGGCTGGGCCTGCGACGCGGCGTATGAATCGGTGCGTGGTTCTGAGTACGGCTCAATATATCCAAGGTCATCTTCTGCGACACGCTGAGGTTTTTTCCGCTTCTTCCCGTTCACGGCTTTCATTCCGGAATTGATCCCCGAATTGATAGCCTTTCGCATGATAACGCGAAGTATCATGTTTATGATCCCGTTCATATTCATACCAAATACCTTTTACTGCTTGTGCATCGTATATCATGAAATCGCTATTTTCTCAGAACAACTTCTAAATAGGTGTATAATTGCGTCTGGCGGGTTCATCGCCAGAGTGATGGTTTCTAGTACCATTGCAGCTGTGCAGTCGCATCCTTGCGGCTTAATCTTCAAACAGTTCAGGTTGCTCTAAATTGTCCTCGTCATCATCCTCTGCCTGGCCCTCGGTCACACCCGGCGGTAGTCGACTTTCGAGCAACCCTGCAGCGCGCAATTCTTTCAGGCCTGGTAGATCACGGGCGCTTTCGAGGCCAAATTGGTCCAAAAATACCGGCGTGACCACAAAAGTAACCGGTCGGCCGGGCGTCATCCTGCGGCGACCGAAGCGAATCCACTCCATTGCCAGCAGCTGATCAATGGTGCCGCGCGACACCGATACGCCACGAATTTCCTCGATCTCGGCGCGGGTAACCGGCTGCTGATAGGCAATAATCGCAAGCGTTTCAATCGCGGCCCGGCTAAGTTTGCGGGTCTCGATCGTCTCTTTTTGCATCAAAAACCCAAGGTCCGGCGCCGTGCGAATGGCCCAGGCATCGCCGATTTTGACCACACGCACACCGCGTCCCTCATAGCGTTTGCGCAAATGCGCCAGCGCCTCGGCCGCGTCACAACCATGTGGTATCCGGGTCTCTAATTCGCGCACGGTGATTGGGTCAACACTGGCAAATAACACTGCCTCAATCATGCGTTCCTGTTCGCCCATTGGCGGTGCCTCAAACAGGTTTTCCGTATTTGTTTCAGCCCCTTGCATCAGGATCTTCCATCCTTCTTACGCAGCTGAATCGGCGCAAAACTCTCCGATTGGCGAATATCCAGATGGCCCTCTTTGACCAGCTCGAGGGAGGCCGCAAAGGTCGATGCCGTGGCCGAGCGTCGCCGCATGGCGTTGTTTTCCCAGCCGTCAGGAAGATAGCTGGCCATTTCTGTCCAGTCACCGCTAAACCCAATCAGCCCGCGCATCCGTTCCAGCGCCTGCTCCATGGTAAAAATTGAATCGCGGTCCATGACAAACGGGCGAAATTCATCGCGGGTACGGATTCGCGCATAGCCCTGCATCAGGTCCAGCAGGGTCGCAGTATAGGTCACCGTTTTGATGCGGGTAACGTCCTCGCCCTGCCCGCGCGCAAAGAAATCGCGCCCCAGCCGATCCCGCCCCATCAGCCGTGCAGCCGCGTCGCGCATTGCCTGCAAACGTTCCAGCTGAAACGCCAGATGCGCCGCCTGTTCTTCGCCGCTGGGTCCGTCTTCGGTTGGATCAGGTGGCAGCAACAGCCGTGATTTCAAAAACGCCAGCCAGGCCGCCATCACCAGATAATCCGCCGCCAGTTCAATCCGCAGCAATTTCGCCTGTTCAACAAAAACCAAATATTGCCGCGCCAATTCCAGAACTGAAATCTTGCGCAAATCCACCTTTTGCGTGCGTGACAACGTCAGCAGCACGTCAAGCGGCCCCTCATAACCGTCCACATCAATTATCAGCGCCTCAGCAGCAAGACGATCCGCGACCGATATTTTATCCTCTTGAAATAGGTTATCCGTCATAGACCTGCCCCTGCATCAGGGACGAAAGCTCGGCTTCGGCCGCCGCAATGTCAAGCTCGGCCGGGGGACGTCGTGCCGCCAGTGCCGCCAATGCGCGGGCCTGCGAGGCATCATTCATTCGGCCTGACGCCGCAGCAGCCGTGCTCCGGTCGGCCAGGGTGCCGTTACAATGCAAAACCGCATCACAGCCCGCCGCGATTGAGGCCCGGCAGACGTCGGCCAACGATCCCTGCAACGCTTTCATCGAAATATCATCGGTCATGATCAACCCATCAAAACCGATCTGATCGCGGATCACCGACATCATTGCCGGGGATAACGTGGCCGGTTGATCATCGACAGCCTCAAATACCAAATGCGCCGTCATGCCCATTGGCACATCGTTTAGCGCCTGAAATGGCGCGAAATCGCTGTCCAGAAGCACGTTCAGATCGGTGTCGACATGGGACAGGTCAAAATGGCTGTCTTGGGTGGCGCGCCCATGACCGGGCATATGTTTGACCACCGGCAGAACGCCACCATCCAGCAGCCCATCGGCCACTGCCCGGCCCAGTCGGGTCACGGTTTTCACGTCACTGCCGTAACAGCGATTGCGCAGAAACGGGTGGGTCGCGGCGGTAATTATGTCCAAAATCGGTGCGCAATTGCTGTCGATGCCCAGCGACATCAGCTCGTCCGCGATCAAACGGTAGCGCAAATACATCGCCCGTTCAGCCCCGGCCCCGGCACGCGTTACATGATCCAGCGGCGCCAGCCATTCACGCCCCAAAGGTGCGCGAATGCGTTGCACGCGACCGCCCTCTTGGTCCAGCGTAATTGGCGCATTGCGCCCGACAGATTCACGAAAATCATCGCACAGGGCGCGCAGCTGATCCGCGCTGTCGATATTGCGGGCAAACAGGATAAAACCAAACGGATCAACATCACGATATAGCGCCTTTTCCTCGCCGCTCAGGCGCAAACCGTCCGAGCCAAGGATACAAGCGCCAAAATTCACCGTGTGGTCACCGGGATGCAATCGGCGTTTTCCGCCACCAGGGCGGAGCAGAACCGGCGTGCATCGCTAAGGTCGTCAAAACCCATGGCACGCAGGCGATAAAACACCCGCCCGCCGCTGGTGGCCTTTTGGATGACCCGGGATTTTCCGGCCAAATAGTCACCGAATTTCGCATTCATCCGGTCCCATTCGGCCCGCGCAACGTCAATGCTGTCAAAGGCACCCAGTTGCGCAAGACGTGTGCCCACAGGCAGGCTATCGGCGTCAATATCCTCGGGGGTTGCGACAACCAAGGCCGCAGCCACCGCCGCATTTGTGGCCTCATCACTCTTGGATGGAACCACCAACAACGCCGGACGCAATTGTGGGCGCAGCGACTGTTTCGGCCCAGGGCCCGTGACCACATTGGCAACAATAGCGGGTTCAATCGCCGGGATTTCCAATGCGGCAGCTATCAAAACTGCCCGCGCCGGAGCATCCGGGTTCAGCGGTTCGGGCTGCACAATGAGGCCCACATTATCTGCGCCATCATCCGCCGCGACTATGCCTTGGGCGATCATGGCCTCGGGGCGGGATTGATCGGCGGTTGGTTTGTTGAGGGCCAGATCGTTGGTAACAGGGTCAACCGTTTCTGTCAGAGGGTCAACAACCGGCTTGCCATTCACGTAAACCGGCGGGGTTTCCTCGACCACTTCGGCAACCTCAAAATCAGCGGCCATAATCTCGCCCATCGGTGCGTCTTCGTCCGCCAGCGTCACTGGACCCGGCGCCAACATCAGCCGATCCGCAGGTGCAGCAGCGGTGCCATGCGCGGCAATTGTGTTGACTGACAGGCCCTGATTGCTGGCCTGCTGGCCACCAGGGTCTTTGGGTTGCATCCGCATCGGGCCTTCGATTGCGCGCACAACAGGAACACCGCTGACATCGCGCACCATCAGTTTATAGCCCCAAACCCCGACACCAACAATAAGCCCCACCGACACCAAAGTGCCCAGAACATTGGTCATACCGCCAACAAATGATCCGCCCGAGGCCTCGGGTTCAACACCTTGGTCGGCCACGTGATCCGTGTATTTGATATCTGCCATTTCGCCTCACTGCCCGGTTCACGCGGCTCGCGCCACATGTCGGGTTTCCTATGATCTGCCTCAACCGGCGGATTGGGCGATTTTGTTACCGCATCTGATGCGCCGGTGTGACACCAAGAATACCAAGACCTGCGGAAATAACAACGGAAACGGCACGTGCGAGCGCCATTTTTGACTGACTTGTTGCCGCGTCCCCCTCTTGGATGAACCGCAACTGCGTCAAATCATTGCCCCGATTCCACAAAGCGTGGAATTCCCCGGCCAGTTCATAGAGGTAAAACGCCACCCGATGCGGCTCATTTGTGCGCGCAGCGGTTTCCACCAGACGCGGCCATTCGGCCAGCTTTTTCGCCACCGTCAATTCGGCCTCATGGTCCAGCAATGCCAGATCAGCCGCTGCCAAAACCGTATCATCCGAGGCAATGCCAGCGTCGACTGCTTTGCGAAGAACGCTCATCACCCGGGCATGGGCGTATTGCACATAAAACACCGGGTTATCGCGGGATTGTTCCAGCACCTTATCAAAATCAAAATCAAGCGGCGCATCGTTTTTGCGGGTCAGCATGACAAACC
>JBLHMP010000069.1:0-22170 GCA_047623555.1 Granulosicoccus sp. | reverse complement strand
CTCTGAGAAGCGCTATTCCTGAAGCAGGGAATTTTCCCAATTGCGCAGGAAATTCTGGCGTTTCATCTGATCCAAAAAAACCAGCAGGCCGGGGCCAAACCGAATAGGCCTGAACGCGGTATTTTCCTGCAATGATGTCGTATCAATCGCCGGAAGCCCGGTGGCCACAACAAGATCAGGCCGCGTGTTCAGCACGCTAAGAAAGTCAATCATATCCCGCGCGCCTTCGACATTATTGGCATTGACCGGGATGAGCGCCGTGCGCAGCATGACGTTGACAAAATCGGTCAGCTCAACAATCTGAAACCCCTGCGTTGTTGCCATTTGCGACGCGGCATAACTGCCAAGCACGTTATACGCGAGCGCCAGCCTGCCACTGGCCACGTCGCGGATCATCTCACCAGAACAGCAGTAAAGCTGGGCATCCAATCGCCCCATCACCTCCATCAGCCGCCAGAATGCTTCACTGTTGCGACTGTCCTGCGTGGCGACAAGATAGCCAAACCCCGATCGGCGTATGTCATAGGTGCCGATGCGCCCGGCAAATCGGTTCGGGCTTTCGCGCAGCAGCGCAATCAACGCATCACGGTTTTGCGGTGTTGTTTCAGGGGTGAAAAACGCGTCTGACACAATAAGAACGGCCGGTTCCTGTGTGAAGGCAAACAACTGGTCGCGCCACGTCGCCCATCCGGGCAACTCAGCCGTGGCAGCGCTGCTAAAGCTTTGCACAAAGCCGTCATTCGCCAGTTTGGTCTGCAGATCCATGGCGGATGAAATGACGAGGTCATAGGCGACGCCTTCGTCATAGATTGCTTCCATCAGTTCGGTGGTTTCGGCGACGCTATAGTCAATTGAAATTCCTGTGTTTTGTTGCTGAAAGGCGCGCAAGATGGGGTCAAATATATCAAGGTCAGCGGTTGAAATGATCCGCAGAACGGAACGTTCCGGTTCAGCCGTATAAATGCGCTGATCCTCTATTTCAAAGGCGGTAACAGGGCTGGCGATCAGGCCAAGGGCAAGGATCAGCCAATGGGAAAAACGATTGAAACACATGCGCCACCTCCTTCGGGGTTTGCCGCGGTTTCGATGCGGCCGCCGTGGGCGCGCGCCACTTCGTCCGCGATGGTAAGACCAAGACCCGAACCAACGATTTCGTCAACATTTGCACCGCGCGCATACCGCGTTGTCAGGCGCGCCGTGTCCACCCCGCCAAAACCGCGCCCCTGATCGGTGATCGACAGGGTTATGTCGTTGGCCACCTTAACCCGGGCGAAAATTGTGCTGTCCTCGGGTGAATATTTGATCGCGTTATCAAGGATGTTTTGCAAGGCCGCCTGAATGAGAATGCCATCGCCTTTGAACGGCACCGGGCTGTCGTGAAATTGGCGGTGAATAACAATGTCTTTCAGATCAGCCGTCGGGCCCAACCGGTCGCAGATATCAGCCATAATCGCATTCAGGTCGAGCTCATCGCGGGTTAGGCTGTCGGCGCGAAATGTGACCATCGCATGATCCAGCATTTGCCCGGCTGACCGCGAGCTCTCGTCGATGGCACGGATCATCTCACGCAGGGCCTGTTTGTGTTCCGGCTTGTTCAGTTTGCGGTAGGTAACTTCGGCCTGTGTGCGCACGGTCGCAAGCGGGGTGCGGACGCGATGGGCCGCTTCGGCGATGAAATCTTCGGTCTGCGAAAGCGAGGCGCGCAAACGGGCCATAAAGGAATTCAACGCCACGACCAAAGGCACCAGTTCTGCCGGGGTATCGGCCTTAACCGGGCGCAAATCATTCGGGCCACGCCGGGTCACAGAATCCGTCATACGCTCAATTGGTTTCAGCGCAGACCGTGCAGCCCAAAGGCTAAGTGCTGTGGCCAGAAGGAAAAAACCCACCCCAACACCGGTGGCCGTTATGGTGATCCTGCGCGAAATCGCCTCGAGGCCCAGCCGCGTCTGTGCGACGGTAACAACAACGTTTGTGGCGTCACTTGCCGGACCAATCGGGCGACTGACTGACACCGCCCGCACCTCTTCGCCGCGATAGTCAAAGGTGGCAAATATCGGCTCTCCAGGGCGCGGCGTAATGCGGGGCAAAGGCAAGTCAGCATACCCAGTCAGCGTTTTCTGCGCCGCAACGACGCGGTAAAACACCCGGTCATCATTTATCGTCCCGAGCATTGAAAGCGCCGCATATGGCAGCTCAAGAGTGACCCCATCGCCTTCACTGCGCAGACTGTCGGCAATGGCCGTGGCCGAGGCAGACAGAATATCGTCCTGCGTCCCCTCGGCGGCGCGTTCGGCAACCTCTCGGACCGCAAGAAAAAACGCCAAAGACAACACCGCGGCCACCCCAGCAAGCTGGAAAAACAGGCGTTTTCGAATGGAACCATGCGCCTTCATACAGGGACCATGCGATAACCAAGACCGCGCACTGTTTCGATGCGCACATCTGAGCCTTCGAGCCGTTTACGCAGCCGCCCGACATAGACCTCAATCGCGTTTTCCGAGACTTCATCGGAAAGCGAAAACAGCCGGTCCATCAGGTGATTCTTTGAGAAAACCTGCCCCGGAGCAGTAAAAAATACCTCAAGCAAGCGAAGCTCTCGGTTGCGCAATGCAATTACTTCACCCTTAAAATGCAGCTCTCCAGCGGCAGAGTCCAACACCGTATTTACGAACTTCTTACGGTTGTCAGCGGCACCACCTTGGCGTCGCAACACCGCCCGGCAGCGGGCTTCAAGTTCGGAAAAATCAAACGGTTTGGTGATGTAATCATCGGCCCCAAGGTCCAGCAAACTGACCCGATCCGACACCGCAGAACGGGCGGTAATGACAATAACTGGTGTGCGTTTTTCGGCCCGTCGATGCGATTGCAGGAACGTGCGGCCATCACCATCTGGCAACATAATATCCAGCAATATCAAATCATAAGTCGCCACATCCATGCACGATGCGGCCATCTCAAGCGTCGCGGCATGATCGACGGCATGACCATCAAGCTGCAACCGTTCCTCAATGGCGCCGGCCAGTTTCAAATTATCTTCGATCAGAAGGAAACGCATCATTAGGGCCTGACATTGCCGCGAGGATCGGGACGATCAGGCGAGCATGTCCAAGGGTGAGGGCCCTGTCAAACGAGAAAGGTCCGCAGCGTTCTGCGCAGCCGTCGGCTGCACCGGATGAGAGCCGACAAATCGCAGGCGTGACAGGTTGTTGTCAGGTTAGCGTTTGATGATCCCCCAATGCAAAGGCGCAAAACGCGCCAGTTTGTCTTGGGAGGACAAAATGAAAACGAAGATTCTTAGCGTACTGTCGACGGTGGCCGTCATAGGCTTTACCGCGTCATCCGCATTGGCCACTGAATGTATCGCTCCGGCCAATCCCGGCGGTGGCTGGGATTTCACCTGCCGTTCCATCGGTAAAATCCTGTTTGATATTGGCGAAGTTGATTCCCCGGTTCAGGTCACCAACATGTCAGGTGCTGGCGGTGGTCTTGCATTTGCAACCGTGGTGAATGAACGTAACTCAGACAATGATCTGATCATCGCGGCATCATCCGCCACAACCACCCGTCTGGCGCAAAACGCCTATGGTGGGGCAACGGCTGATCAGGTTCGCTTTGTCGGGGCTATTGGTGCCGATCCGGGCGTAATTGTTGTGGCGATGGATAGCCCGTTCATGACGCTGAACGATCTGATCGAAGCTGCTGTCGCTGATCCAAGCACCGTTGCATTTGCCGGTGGTTCGGCCGTGGGTGGATTTGATCACCTCAAGCCATTGCAGCTGCTCAAGGCCGGTGGTCTGACGGACATTACCAAGGTCCGCTACATCGGTGTTGACGGTGGTGCCGACGCGATCACCCAAACCGTGGGTGGCTTTACTCAGGCGATGTCAGGCGACATGTCCGAGATCGTAGGCTTTATCAAAGCCGGTGAAGTTCGCGTATTGGCCGTTCTCACAGAAGAGCGCGTTCCGGGCTTTGAAGATATCCCAACCGCACGCGAGCAGGGCTATGACGTTGTCGCCGTAAACTGGCGTGGTCTGTATGTTCCCAAAGACATCTCGGATGCCGATTTTGAGGCATGGGGTGCGCGTCTTCAGGCGGTTGCCGATTCCGATGCATGGGCTGCGCAGATGGCCGCAAATGGTCTGGCTCCGTTCACCAAAGTTGGTGGTGATTTCCAGTCTTGGATCGATGGTGTGATTGCTCAGACCGAAGAACTGTCACGCGAAATCGGCGTGATTCAGTAAGCCGATGATCATGTCAGACCGCATCTTTGGTCTGGTCGTGGTTTTGGTGGCGCTTGCATATATCGCAAGCGCCACACAAATCCAGACCAGTTTCCTCTCTGACCCGATTGGCCCCAAAGCCTTTCCTATATTGGTAGGATCCATCGCCGCCTTGTGCGGGGCCATCATGATCCTGCGCCCCGACGAAGAACCCGAATGGCCAGAATTTCGCACGCTTGGCGCGCTTCTGATCTCGGTTATCGTGCTGGTCGCTTATGCCTATTTGCTCAAACCGCTGGGTTTCCTGATCCCGACCGCGATTGTTGCCGCCGTCCTTAGCTATCAGATTAACCCGCGTGCTGGTCCTGCCGTTATCGCTGGCTTTGGCCTGTCTGTCGGATTGTTCGTCGTGTTCAAATTCATCCTCGGTCTTGGCCTTGTTGGCCTGCCGCGCGCCCTGTTTGGCTAAACACCGCATCCCTAGATAAGGACCGCCATAATGGCCGATCTCTTTTCAAATCTCGCTCTTGGGTTCAGCATTGCGCTGTCACCCTATACCCT
Source organism: Granulosicoccus sp. (assembly GCA_047623555.1). GTDB lineage: Bacteria > Pseudomonadota > Alphaproteobacteria > Rhodobacterales > Rhodobacteraceae > NORP181. Next base: position 17,383 of record JBLHMP010000069.1, on the reverse strand, counting down.
GATGCTCGCCGTAATTGGCTGCTTTCTGGGCACCATCATCGGCGCCCTTCCGGGTCTTGGCCCATCCAACGGTGTTGCCATCCTGATCCCGCTGACCTTTACCCTTGGCCTTGATGCCACCGCCGCGCTGGTGCTGATGACGTCCGTGTATTACGGCGCGATGTACGGCGGCAGGATCAGCTCGATCCTGCTCAACATTCCTGGCGATGAACCGGCGTTGATGACCACCCTTGATGGCTATCCGATGGCTAAAAATGGCCGGGCCGGAGATGCGCTGGTGATCTCGGGCGTGGCCTCATTTGTCGGCGCGTTCCTTGCCACGATTGGCCTGATGATCCTCGCGCCGATGCTATCGCGGGTGGCTTATTCCTTTGGCCCCGCTGAATATTTCGCGCTGTATCTGCTGGCATTTTCAACCCTTGGCGGCATCTCGTCCAACAACCAGGCCAAAGCGGCGCTTGCCTCTTGTATTGGCATTGGCATCGCGATGATCGGCCTTGATAACAACTCGGGCATGCCGCGCTTTACTGGCGGTAATCTGCACCTGATGGACGGCATTGATTTCCTCGTCGCCATCGTTGGCCTATTCGCCATCGCCGAAGTGTTCTTTTTTATCGAAAGCCACGGCAAAGGTTCAGCCCTTGGGGTGAAGTTGGAAAAGGTCACCATCCCGTTCCGTGAAATTGCCAATTCCGGTTGGTGCATGATCCGTGCCTCTGGCGTTGGGTTCATTGCCGGGATTTTGCCGGGCGCGGGGGCCTCGCTGGGGTCGTTCCTTGCCTACATGTCGGAAAAGGCCATTGCCGGCAAAGACGGTAAATTCGGCACCGGGGTCGCCAAAGGTGTCGCCGCACCCGAGGCGGGCAATAATGCGGCCGCCGGTGGCGCGCTGATCCCGATGCTGACGCTGGGGGTTCCCGGATCCGGGACCACGGCGGTGCTTTTGGCACTGCTGATGACGCTGAACATCACCCCCGGCCCAACTTTGTTCACCGATCGCCCCGACGTGGTCTGGGGCCTGATCGCATCGCTGCTCATCGCCAATATCGTGTTGTTGCTGATGAACGTACCGATGGTGAAAATCTTTGTACGCATCCTGCAGGTGCCGCCTTCGATACTGATGCCCGGTGTGACGATGGTTTCCTTTGTCGGGATCTACTCCTTAACGGGGTCGTATTTTGACCTGGTGCTGATGATCGGTTTTGGCATCCTCGGATATGTCTGTCGCAAGCTGGATATCCCAACCGTGCCAATCATCATGGGCATCCTGCTGGGCAACGCCATGGAGAACAAACTGCGCGACGCCATGGTGCTTTCAGGCGGCGATTGGACCTATCTGTTCAGCTCGGCCATCTCGACCAGTCTGATTGTTGCGGCGGTTCTGGGCTTTATCGCTCCGATGCTCCTGCGTCGTTTCATTACAAAACCGCAGCGCGTCAGTGATTAGAGTCCTTATCCCTTCCGGCGCCCTTGGTCTTGGCTATGACGCCGCAGCGTTGGCGCGTGGCGTCGGTCTAAAACCCGATCTCATCGCCATTGACGGGGGCTCAACCGACAGTGGGCCATCCTATCTCGGGCGTGGCGTTTCCAAATATGCCCGCGCCTCGACCAAGCTGGAATGGCAGGGCCTGATACTGGCCCGCGCCCAAGCCGGCTGCCCGCTGGTGATCGGCACGGCTGGCACGTGCGGCAGCGACAGCATGGTCGATTGGTTGGTTAAGATCACGCAAGAGATTTTGACCGAGCAAGGCCTGAGCGCCAAAATCGTCACTATCAAATCTGAACAACCAGCTGCGCGGATCACCGAGGCGCTGACAAATGCTAAGATCAGCGCCCTACCCGCAGCCCCGGAAATCAGCGCCGACATCATCAACGACTGCAGCCATATTGTCGCCCTTGCCGGTGCAGAGCAGATCACCGCAGCCTTACAAACCGGGGCCGATATCATCATCGCCGGGCGTACCACCGACACCGCCATTATTGCCGCCCTGCCGATCATGAACGGTCTTGATCCGGGGCCAGCCTGGCATGGCGCCAAGATCGGCGAATGCGGCGCGCTTTGTGCCACCAATCCGCAATCGGGCGTAATCACCGTTGATTTCGACAATGACGGTTTCACCATCACACCGCTGGCGGAGGGCGCACATGCAACGCCACATACCGTATCGGCACATATGCTGTACGAAAACACCGACCCGTTTATTCTGTATGAACCGGGCGGACATCTTGATGTCACCGATGCGATTTATACCGCACTGGACGACACCCGCGTACGGGTAACGGGTTCGGTGTGGCACCCAAGCGACATCTATACCGTCAAACTGGAAGGCGCGCGCGTCGCCGGGTATCAGAGCATCATCATGGTGCTTGTTCGTGATGCGCGATATGTTGAAAATATCCAGCAATGGTGTGACGACATTGCTGTCAAACACCGCGAAAAGACCTGCATCCGCCTTGGTTTGACACCCGGTGAGTTCACCGTTGAGCTGCGCATTATTGGCCAAAATGCTACGTTAGGGTCACTCGAGGCCCGCGAGACGGCGCTTACCGAGGTCGGAGTTCTGGCCATCGTCACCGCTGCTGATCAGGAAATGGCGGCCAATATCGCCAAGCTGCTGAACCCCTATTTGTTGCACCACCCACTGACCCAGTCCGAAGAACAGCCAACATTCGCCTTCCCGTTTTCCCCCGCTGAAATTGATCGTGGGGCAATTTACGAATTCACCTTAAACCACGTTATGACCCTTGATGACCCAATGGAGGCGTTTATTTTGACGGTGCTGCCATGACCCAAATCCGCGACATTGTAACCAAGGTACGGTCCAAAAACGCCGGGCCATTCTGGGTCACTATCGACATATTTTGTGGGTCTAACAAGGCGTTTTCGCAAATATCAGAGAGCATTTCAACAGCGCGGGTCGCAGCTCTTTTTCAGTGCAATGCCGACACGATCAAACGGTTTGATATCGCTACACTCAACGTCGTCAAATTCAGTTTCCCAAGGCCGCAGATCCAAGGTGCAATCGCCGATCGCGACATGCACGGCGCCGCCTGGGCGCCGTTGCTGGCAGAGCTTGATCTAAATTGAAACCATTGACATCACCCACGCGCCGACCCCCTATTTCGGCAACAAACCGGGGGCCCCATGGCAAACTCATTTGATCAAGAACTACAGGACAGACTGACGCGTTATGCGGCCATCGACAGCCAAAGCGACGAGAATTCCAGTTCCGCGCCAAGCACCCATATCCAGCTTGATATGCTGCGCCTTCTGCAAACTGAACTTACCGAGATCGGCGCACAGGACGTCACGCTAACGGATTACGGCGTCGTGCTGGCCACCATCCCCGGCAATGCCGAGGGACCAACAATCGGCCTTGTTGCGCATGTCGATACCGCCCCACAATTTAATGCAACCGGCGTTAAACCTCGGACGATCCGTGGCTACAATGGCGGCGATATTACCTTTCCGGACGCCCCCGAGCTTGTGCTCTCGCCGCAGGACTATCCCTATCTGGCGACAAAGGTCGGGCAGGATATTATCACGGCTTCGGGCACCACGTTGTTGGGCGCTGACGACAAGGCAGGCGTTGCAATCATCATGACGGCCGCGCGTCATTTGTTGCACCATCCCGAAATCCCGCATGGCCCCATCCGCATTGCCTTTACCCCGGACGAAGAAATCGGTCGCGGAGTTGGCAAAGCACTGGCCACTGAAATAGCCGCCGATTTTGCCTATACTTTTGATGGTGGGAAGGTGGGTGAAATAGAATTTGAAAGTTTTTCGGCCGATGGTGCTGAGATCAAGATTTCAGGCGTTTCGATCCATCCGGGCCTTGCCAAAGACAAGATTGTCAACGCCATCCATATTGCCAGCAAGATAATTTCGACCTTGCCCCAGGTGACAATGACACCCGAAGTTACTGAGGGGCTTGAAGGGTTCATTCACACCACCGATATGACCGGTGGATCATCAGAAATGACCATCAAATTGATCCTACGCGATTTTGAACGCGAAGGTCTTGCCGCCAAGGGCGAGCTGGTGAAACAGGTTTGCGCCACCATTCAGGCAATGGAACCACGCTGCGAAATCACCTGTGCGATCCGGCCACAATACCGCAACATGCGATACTGGCTGGAAAACGACATGACGCCGGTTGAAATTGCCCGCAAAGCCGCCCAAAGCCTTGGAATAGAACCTGTTTCTGTCCCGATCCGAGGCGGCACAGATGGGTCACGGTTGACCGAAATGGGCGTGCCGACCCCCAACATATTTACCGGAATGCAGAACATTCACGGGCCGCTTGAATGGATTTCCGTTCAGGACATGGCCATAGCGACCCGGCTTTGCCTGTCATTGGCCGAATTGGCTGCTGACAGTGAATAGGCGCTGTTTAGGTCAGGTGAAGCGCATATGCGATTTGAGCTGATCTGACAGGTCTTGCGGCTATCGGACGGATGGATTCTTGAGGGATGAACCACCCTTTTGGAGCCCGAACCGCGCATGGAAACCTTCCTCACCGCATTTGATGATGTCCCCGATTCACTGGCCAGAAATACTCGCCGCGACTTTTGCGAATTGCTGGTCGTGGGATTTCTAGCCGTGCTTTGCGGCGCGACGAGTTGTGCCGAGATGGTCGCCTTTGGCCGGTCAAAAGTGCATGCTTTCAAGGGCTTCCTGAACCTCAGGCATTCGATCCCACCGCATGACACCTTTTCGACCCTGTTTCGGAGGATCGACCCAAAGGCACTGGACGCGGCCTTTGGGCAGGTGCTGGCGAAGATCACGGCCCTGCTCGCTGAGGGCGATGTGATCGCAATCTCCTCTCGGGCTTTGAAAGCAAACCCCTGCCGGGCTACGGACGGCAAAGCTTCGCGCGACAAGGGCGAGACCGCGCGCACCCGTGGCCGTTGACAATGGCGGTGAATTGGAAGCCGCGCGGGAAATTCTTGGTCTGGTCAAGCTGCGAGGCAAGGTCGTGACGGCGGACGCGCTGCATTGTATAGTGGTCCTGATGGTAGCTCATATCGCAGGTATCTTGTTTCATTTCTTGTTCGAGCCATTAGGGCGTGATCCTTTGACAATGATTGCAGCTTTGATCCCAATTTGTTTGGTCCTATGCTTCGCCATGCTGCCAAGCGTCAAAGGGGGCTTTATTGCCTTTCAATGGGCCAAACGTATGCACGGTTTTGGTAAGCAAAAATAAGGTAAACGGGATTTACCTGCTCTTTTTTGCTTTTCGCCGCGGTACGATACCCGTTGTTTGGCACTTGTCTAAATCACCTAAAGGTTAATGAAATAACTCGTCATCCACGAAAGAATAATTTCCATGTCACGCATCCTTTATCGACTATATATCATCACAGCTTGCGCAGCTGCTTTCTTTGGCTCACAAACTGCGGCTGATGATTGGCGCGATACGATACACGCGGCATCACCAAAGTCTACAAACCGCGTTCTGTTCGTGGGAAATAGCTTTACCGGACACATCGCCACTTATTTGCCTGGACTGCTTGCAGAAGGTGGGTATGACGCTGGGCAGGTTGAATTCTTCACTGCGGGCAATGCTGAGTTGATCGACTACACTGGCAGCCGCATCCTTGCCCGGACGGTTAACCATGCTGACTGGGACTACGTCGTCTTGCAAGAGCAAAGCCAAAAACCAGCGCTGCCAGCACCCTATGTCACTGAATTTTATGAGGCGGTCGAAACATTAGTTGCGATGGTCAGGCGGAACAAAGCGGAGCCTTTACTGTTTATGACATGGGGATATGATGGGGGATCGCGGCGGTTCGCTTCATTGATCGGCACCTATGAAAAAATGCAGAATCGTCTCGCTGCTGGTTATGGCGCCGCTGCGAGGCGCAATGAGATTGGATTGGTGCCAGTTGGGCTGGTGTTTCAGTCTCTTTGGGCAGAAAATCCAAAGCTAGCTAAAAGGCTCTATAGCATTGATCGTGCGCACCTATCGTCAGAGGGTTCCTACGTGGCAAGCTTGGTTTTTTATAGATATATTTTTGACGAGGACAACGTGGTTGCACCACCTGTTGCGATGTTTTCACAGATTGAATTGGCCCAAGTAGAAGCCCTGATTGCACGGTCGAAATGATTTCAAACTAAATTACATCAACGTAATTTCTCGGATGTTTCTGAAAGTTGGAGAACTGCCAAGACTGTATGATCCAAAAAGCAGCTATTTGGTCAGATAGACCTTCATTGCGCACACCAAGTTGGCACGTGCTGTGGTCAGTTTGACCATGGCCAGCGCCCTAATAAGGTCCGAAAATTGGCTCGGGCGAACATCTGTTATAGGAAATTTCTCTACGCCACCGACCTTCAAATCTCCGAAACATCAGATTCAGTCATAACTCTAAGAAGAGCCACGCGCCGACCTTGACCGCTACAGCGCTCCGTCATATAAATTTCAACAAACTTTATGACCACACATATATATATAGGTATACACAATGAGAACTCGCGCTGCTGTGGCACTTGAAGCCGGAAAACCGCTCACCGTAATGGAAGTTAACCTTGAGGGCCCGCGCGCGGGCGAGGTTTTGGTTGAGATCAAAGCAACTGGCCTGTGCCATACCGATGAATTCACCCGGTCTGGCGATGATCCTGAAGGTATCTTCCCTGCGATCCTTGGCCACGAAGGTGCGGGCGTCGTGATTGAGATTGGCGAAGGTGTTACCAGCCTTGAAGTTGGCGATCACGTGATCCCGCTTTATACGCCAGAATGTCGTGAATGTGACTATTGCCTGAACCCCAAAACAAACCTGTGTCAGGCCATTCGCTCCACCCAAGGGGCCGGTTTGTTGCCTGATGGGTCCACGCGTTTTTCCATGCTCGATGGCACGCCGATCCACCATTACATGGGCTGCTCTACGTTCGCCAACCACACAGTTGTGCCGGAAATTGCATTGGCAAAGGTCCGCAAAGACGCCCCGTTTGATAAGATTTGCTACATTGGTTGCGGTGTGACCACGGGCATCGGTGCTGTGATTAACACCGCCAAAGTCGAGATTGGTAGCCGTGCGATTGTCTTTGGTTTGGGCGGAATTGGCCTGAATGTGATCCAAGGTTTGCGCTTGGCTGGGGCTGACCAAATCGTTGGCGTCGACTTGAATGACGGTAAGATTGAGATGGCTACGCGCTTCGGCATGACCGACTTCGTGAACCCGTCAAAGGTAGATGGCGATCTGGTTGCGCATTTGGTCGAATTGACAAATGGCGGCGCAGATTACACGTTTGACGCCACAGGCAACGTGAATGTCATGCGCACAGCGCTTGAGGCCGCGCATAAAGGGTGGGGCGAGAGCATCATCATTGGCGTGGCCCCTGCCGGCGCAGAAATATCGACGCGCCCATTCCAACTGGTCACCGGGCGCAGTTGGCGTGGGACGGCCTTTGGCGGCGCGTCTGGCCGCACCGATGTGCCTAAGATCGTCGATTGGTACATGGACGGCAAAATCGAGATCGATCCGATGATCACGCACAAACTAACATTGGACGAAATCAATCACGGCTTTGAACTGATGCACCAAGGTAAATCCATCCGTGCTGTCGTAGAATATTGAGCATTAGGGCGGGTGATGGCCCGCCCATTAGCATCGCTTATTCTTGAGTGAAGTAGTACGGTATATGACGCAAATCGTTTCCTAAGTATCAGAGTGGTGGCGCAGTCTATTGCTGCGTACATCATTCACTCAAAATATTTAGACCCCACATGACACCCGAACACGACATCCTTGCGCCCATCCGTCGGCTTCCGATTGAGATTAAGCGTGATTTACAAACTTTGATAGTTGATCGTGCAGGGACTTCCGACGATGCGTTTATGCGAACTGAACATTTCTTAGGACATGTGCATCCCAAGGAAAAATATACCCTTGATATGACGGGCATGACATTGGCACCTGATGCCAACATCCCTGATCTGCCAGATGCCATTGAGCCGCCACATACAGTTCTTGCTGGTCACTGGAACAGCAAAGTTGACCTGAACACTTGTCATACTATGAATCGCGGCTTGTCCCACTGGGCGGCGCGCTTGATTTCCAGGCAGACGCACCTTTGCCGATTACGGTTACTTCTGTCGGTCAATCCTATGCCGTCAACTATCTATTCAACGCAGAATACGGCGGCGGTGAGTACTTAGAGGTGCATGATCGCCCCCATTTTCACATGCCGTTAGACGAACAAGCGGATGGTTATCTTATCAATGGAACCAGTGATCAAAAAGGTCAGCACCTTTAAGTCCCCTTTGGTTTTGGCGTTCTAATGACGCCGTGGGCGATCCATTCGGATGCCCATTTGACCGGTCGTTATATGGTCATCTATTCGGCGACCAAAAACTTTTCGACGGTAATTTTGCGGGCACAATCTGGTGCGCTTGCACAGATTAGCGTCTCTTAAATCAACTGTGGGTAAACTCGTCATATGCTTCAAGTGCTTTGGCACTGTATGCAATTGACGGGCCACCCCCCATATAAGAGATCATCGCGAGGGCTTCGCACAGCTCATCGCGGGTCGTTTTCAGCCGCACCAATGATTTGATATGAAAACCAATGCAACTATCGCAGCGGGTCGAAATTGCGATCCCCAAGGCGATCAGTTCTTTGGTTTTTTCGTCCAACGCACCAGGTTTCTTGGCAGCAACGCCCATCGCATTGAAACCCGCGAATGTATCAGGTGTCTGTTTTTGAAACGCGCCGATGCGGCCCATGGTTTCGTTCAAGAATTGTGACCAGCTCATGATTTGACTTTCTTTTTTGATGTGTTTGCGGGATAGCTAGGATTATGAAACTCGAAGAAATGACTTGGCTTGAGGTCGAAGCTTATCTTGCCTCCAACCGTGGTGTGATACTGCCGACGGGGTCGATTGAACAACATGGACCGATTGGTCTGATTGGAACAGATGTGATTTGCACGCGCGAAATTGCCTGGCGTGCGGCCGATCAATGTGGGGCCATCGTCGCCCCCGAACTGGCATATGCCCCTGCCCCATTTAACATGAGCTTTCCCGGCAGTGTTTCGTTGACGGTTGAAGTTTATACCGCGCTTGCGCATCAAGTGATGTTGGGTTTGGCCCATCACGGGTTTGGGAAAATCTATATTCTGAATGGGCATGGTGCCAACATCGCACCGCTGCGCGCGGCGGCTGATGGGATTAACGCTGATGTTCACATTCGCAACTGGTGGGACCTTGAACACACAAATGCGCTGCGTACAAAATGGTATGGCGATTGGGAAGGTATGCATGCGACCCCGTCCGAAGTTTCGATCACTCAGCATACACACCGCCTGATTGAAGACCCAGAAATGGGTGCGCCGCGCAAACTGTCGCCCGAATATATTCGGGCACATGCGGGTGACAAACATGGCGCGCCTGATGAACATCGTCGTGATTTTCCAGATGGTCGGGTTGGGTCGCATTCGGGATTAGCGCGGCCTGAACATGGGGCCCAGTTGGTGGAAACGGCAGCCCAGGAAATGGCCGCCGATTTCGTTTCATTTACGCAGTAATTACCTGCTCTCGTCGGAGCCCATTTTGCGTTCCAGCCACCGAACAAAGAAGCTGATGATAAGGACGAGCACCAGATATTCGAGGATCAGCAGCGAATAGATTTCGAGCGGACGATATTCAGTCACAACCAATTCGTTTGCACGACGGGTCAGTTCTTGCATGCCGATTACCGAAGCAAACGCCGACATCTTCACGATATAGATAAACTGGTTAGCCAGTGGCGGCAGAATACGTTTAATCGCCTGCGGTAAGATCACGTACCGCATCGTCTGGATATAGTTCAGACCCACTGTCTTCGCCGCTTCAGTCTGACCTTTACTGATCGACTGGATGCCCGAGCGATAGATTTCAGCTGTGAATGCGCTGTCTGAAATCGCAAGAGTAATGATCGCACCCCAGAATGCATCGATACTGACATTGATGCCCATTGATTTCAACACGATAGGCAGCCCATAAAACACCCAAAAGAGCATTGGCAATAGTGGTATAGCACGCACAAACTCAATATAAATACGTGATGGAATTCTTATCCAACGATTGGCTGACATGCCCGGAAGCGCCACTATTATACCGATGGCCATCGACAGGAATGCAGCAATAAGCGACAATAGTATTGTGGCGCCAAAGCCGTTCAGAAGGAATCGGATGTTATTATAACCCGACTTCGTAGTTGGATCGATTACATACCAACCCCAAGTTCCCGAACTTGCGCTACAGCCTGTCAGGGCAAGGATACTTGTGATTGCAATTGCGGTTTTGATTCTCATAATGACGCCCCCTAATGCTGCAAAATTTGGCTGAGAAATTGCTGGCAACGCTCTGTCTTTGGTGCCTCAAAGAATTCTGTCGGTGTACCGGTTTCGATCACTTCGCCATGATCCATAAAGATCATTCTGTCAGCAGCGCGGCGGGCAAAGCCCATTTCATGGGTCACGCAAATCATCGTCATGCCGTCTTCGGCAAGATCAACGATAACGTCCAATACCTCTGAAATCATTTCCGGGTCCAGCGCGGACGTTGGTTCGTCAAACAACATGATCTTAGGTTCCATACACAATGACCGTGCGATGGCGACGCGCTGTTGTTGACCACCCGATAGCTCACTTGGCTTTTTATTTGCCTGATCGGGAATACGTACGCGTTCAAGGTACCGCATCGCACGTTCCTCGGCGTCAGCTTTTGACAGGCCGCGTGCTTTGATTGGGCCTAGCGTCAGGTTCTGTAAAATGGTCAAATGTGGGAAAAGGTTGAACTGCTGGAAAACCATGCCAACTTCTGATCGAATTTCGCTGATTGAAGCTTCGTCCTTCATCTCAATGCCATCTACAACGATCTTACCGGAATTATGTTCCTCCAGTGAGTTCACACATCGAATAAGTGTGGATTTTCCCGATCCTGATGGACCACAAACAACAATACGCTCGCCGTGCGTCACTGTTAGGTTGATATCCTTGAGCGCGTGGTAATTTCCGTACCATTTATTTAGCGAACTTATTTCAATCGCGTTGCTTTTACTGGACATGAACCGCTCCCTGAAATTTGAGTTGGCCTCATTAACACTTGATTTATACAAAAATCTATACAAAAAATATAATGCGTAGACATAAAATTATCTGCGGTCACTAAAGCAGCAACAAATGGGGAACAATTATGCGATTTATGAAAAAATTAGGCCTGACACTCGCGTGTGTGACGGCATTATTCAGCGGACCTGCCTTCGCGCAATCAGCTTTGAATGAAATTCTAAGTGGTGGCGTTCTGAAGGTCGGAACAACCGGCGACTGGAATCCAATGGCCGTTCGCGACCCGGCGACAAATTCATATGTTGGCTACGACGTCGATATCATGACACAGCTTGCCGCCGATCTTGGTGTCGATCTTGAGTTTGTACCAACAGATTGGAAGACACTGGTGAATGGTGTCGTTGCGGGCAACTATCATATAACTGGCTCTGCTTCAATCAGCCCTCCGCGCTTGAAAGCGGCTGGTTTTTCTACCAGCTATATCTCGGTTGAGATTCTGCCATTTACGACCACAGACAAAGCAGATCGCTTTGACGATTGGGATTCAATCAACCAAGCCGACGTAACGGTTGCCACAACATTAGGCACAACATTCGAAAAAAGCGTTCGTGAATGGTTTCCTGATGCAAAAATCGTTGTCGTCGAAGCGCCTGCACGTGGGTTCCAAGAGGTTTTGTCGGGCCGTGCCGATGTATTCATTACTTCAAACATCGAAGGCTCTACTTTGCTGTCAAAGTTCTCGAACTTGGCCGCAATCGACGTGACCACAGCGCGCGCACCAACGCCAATCGCAATGCTGCTGCCACAGGATGATCAAATCTGGATCAACTACGTCAACAGCTGGGTTGAGTTGAAAAAGGCCCGAGGTTTCTTTAAAATAACCGCAGAAAAATGGGGTCTATAAGACTTCCAATTCCGCAATCCACTTGATTGAATTTAAGCGGCGCCTATTTGTGGTGCCGCTTTTTTTATGGACAGAACCGCATTTTCTTGACGCAAGCGTCTTATCAACGTAAACCTGTTCATAATAGTATATGTCTGAACTTAATGGAATTGCGAGATGACCCACATTGCCATTGTCGGAGCCGGCCAAGCAGGCAGTTCAGCGGCATTTAAGCTGCGCGCCTTAGGGCATGCCGGCACCATAACAATCATAGGCGATGAGGCGTTTCCACCGTACCAGCGGCCCCCCTTGTCCAAGGGCTACTTGCTTGATCATATTGAGCGCCCGCGGTTGTTTCTAAAACCAAAACCCAGCTATGCCGAAAATGGCATTCGTTTGATGTTGGGGACATCCGCAACTGGAATCGATGCCCCAGCACGCACGATTACCGTCGGGGATGAAACGTTGCATTATGACGATCTGATTTTCACGACCGGATCGACACCCATTGCATTGCCTGCCGCTATTGGTGGTGCGTTAGAGGGTGTTTACGGAATTCGCACCCTTGCCGATATTGATGCCATGGCCCCCGAATTTGTCGAGGGTCGCAAGGTTCTGATCGCTGGCGGCGGCTATATTGGGCTTGAGGCCGCAGCCGCTTCGGCCAAAAAGGAACTTAATGTCACCGTCGTTGAAATGGCCGACCGTATTTTGCAGCGCGTTGCAGCGCCCGAAACCTCGGATTATTTTCGCAACCTGCACCAAAGCCACGGCGTGGCGATCCGCGAAAGCGTCGGTTTAGCACGGCTGATCGGCGATGCGCGTGTCACTGGCGCGGAATTGTCAAACGGCGACATCATGGATGTTGATTTTGTTTTGGTTGGCATCGGCATTCGCCCCAACATCACGCTTGCTAAAGCTGCTGGCGTCGACATCGATAACGGAATTGCAACAGACGTGTTTGGCCAAACCTCGGTGCCGCATATCTGGGCCGCTGGCGATTGCGCGTCGTTTCCATTTGCAGACAAACGCATTCGCCTGGAAAGCGTACCCAATGCGATTGATCAGGCCGAGGCCGTCGCGGCAAATATCCTTGGTGCGCAGGCGGAATACATTGCAAAGCCATGGTTTTGGTCAGATCAGTTTGATGTCAAATTGCAAATTGCGGGTCTGAATACGGGATACGACAAGGTGATTTCACGCAAAACTGCGCGCGCCGGTTCCGTGTCTCATTGGTACTACGCTGGCGAAACCCTATTGGCGGTTGATGCGATGAATGCACCGCGCGAATTTATGATTGGCAGGCGGTTGATAGAGGGCGGAAAATCGCCAGATACAGCGGCCATCGCTGACCCGGAAACAGATTTGAAATCATTGATGTGAATGACCTGTTTGGGTCAACACCAAAAAGGCAGTTCGGATGAGTGAAAAAAAGCAGCGCATTGATATGCATTCCCATTTCTACGGTGGTGGTTTGGTAAAAACATTGCAAGCACGCCAAAAACGCCCCTATTTGCGAACACGCGACGACGGTGTGACCGTGATGGTTGCAATGAACGGAGAGTTTCCGTTTACTGACCATTACCACGATCACCGCGTCGGGCTAGCCGAGATGCGCGCCGTCGGGTTGACCCACCGCATGTTAACATTTCCCGGCGCTCTGGGTGTGGAGTTGCTCCCTGCTGATGAAATCGCCACCGCAATTTCCGACTACAATGACCATCTGGCGCATTTGACACGCGAAACAGATGGCGCATTGATTGGTTTGGCCGGTGTTCCGCTTGATAACATGGACCTAGCTTGCGCCGAAGTTCGCCGCATCCGTCGCGATCTTGGGTTGCCGGGCATTATTCTCCCTTCGAACTACTTTGACTCGCTAGAGGAGCTTGAAGAAATGCGGCCACTATTGGCCGCTGCAAACGAATACGGCTGCCATATTATGTTGCATCCGGGCCTGAAAGTTGGACAAGAGCCCCCTGCCCGTCCAACCGACAACATCCAATATCGACTGTCTGCGGTTGAGCTGCAATCGAGTGCGTCACAGGTTGCCCTGACCGTGATTCTCTCGGATATTATGGACGCTTTTCCAAATGTTACCTTCCAGATCGTCAATCTTGGCGGTACCCTGCCGTTTATCTTTGAACGGCTTGAAAGCATCGCGCGACACCGCAATCCTGACGAACCGTTTCCGACCGAACGTTTGCGCCGCTTGTGGTTTGATTGCGCATCTCTGGGCCCGCGTGCGCTGGAAGCTGCGGTTAAAGTTTTGGGTGCTGACCGCATTATGCTCGGATCAGATTTTCCGATCTTTAAAGATGATCCCTATAACCACGCCGTTGTGCCCGCAGATCTAAGCGATGACGAGAAAGAACAGGTCACGTGGAAAACCGCAACTGACCTATTCGCTCACTTGGAAACGCTTCGACAGCGCGCACTGACCTAACACTCGATTTTCCCTAGTTGTCGTTCCAAGTGGTACGGCAACAACTAAGGCGCATGATCCAATCATGCGCCTTTTTTTCGTCCGTCCAGCGATGCCATTTTACGCGTCTTCGGTTTCTTTTTTCTCAGCATCAATCAACCGTTTCAAACCCATGCGGAAGGTCTTGGCGCCCAGATCCAGCCCAAGATCAATATTGGGCGTAACCAGCGCGTCCATTCCACTGTGAACCGCCTCAAGGATTACTTTGTCCTCGTTGAATGCCATGATGGCACCCGCGTTCATCTTATCAGAAATGGCCTGATCGGATGGATCGGTATTGCGATGCTGGAACCAGATATATTGCGTATTGCTCTCGTCGACCGGAGTCATAAAATTATACGAAATGTTGATATAAGTACCATCAACCATCGGCTTATCTGGGCCCCCGGTACCTGTTGGCGTGTAGACCGATTTGTTCAGTGCAATGGCTGGATACGCCATTTCGTAATGCTGTTTGCGATCGCTGTTGCCCGCAAATCTCACCAAATCTTTGTAATAGGGCGATGCTGGTTGATCATAAATCCAACGTGATACGATCACTCCACGATCCGTTTTCTCCATATCCAGCGGCTGATCTTCTGTCCCGCCTCCGGCAAAAGACGTTACATGAACCCACGCGACGTGACTTGGGTCTAGCAGGTTGTCGACAACCCAGAGATAATTACATGCGATTGGTAACACACCACCGTCGGTGTAACCCCAACTAGGGTTCTCGTAATTCTCAATTTCAAAAATTTCGTCCGGGTTGGCTTTTTCAGGGTCGCCCATCCAAATCCAAAGCAGACGGTAGCGGTCAACGACGGGGTAAGACCGAACAACAGCGCGGCGCGGTGTCATACCACGCTGGGTTGGTGAATCCGTGCAATTACCCGTGCAGTCAAATGTCAGACCATGGTAGCCACAAACAACATTGTCACCTTCAAGTTTACCCATGGAAAGTGGCAGTTTTCGGTGTGGGCAGGCATCTTCCAGCGCGACTGGTTTTCCATCGGCTTGGCGATACAAAACTATGTTTTCACCAAGGAATTTTTGTGCGCGAAGACTTTGTTCATAGTCTTTGCTCCAGCCTGCAACATACCAGCAATTGCTTAAAAACATGTATCATTCCCTCTTGTTTTTGTTGGGATCAACTTAACCATTTGACCAGAAATCTCCATTTGCATCTGATCATAAATGACATTAGGACACCCAATGGTCGCCCTAATGTCCATGTCAGAAAACGCGTGTTAGTTGCCCAAGATAGTCGGCAAACGAAGCCCTTGTTCACGCGCACATTCAACCGCTTCTTCGTAACCAGCGTCAGCATGACGCCAAACGCCGGACGCGGGATCGTTCCACAAAACGCGATTGATCCGTTCGGCGGCCTCATCTGTGCCATCTGCGCAAATGACCATTCCAGCGTGTTGACTAAAGCCCATACCGACGCCACCACCGTGGTGGATTGACACCCATGTGGCCCCAGACGCCGTGTTGATCAACGCATTCAAAAGTGGCCAATCAGATACGGCGTCAGATCCATCTTTCATGGCTTCGGTTTCGCGGTTAGGCGAAGCAACTGAACCACTGTCCAAATGGTCGCGGCCGATGACGACTGGTGCCGACAATTCGCCCGTTCTGACCATTTCATTGAACGCAAGGCCCAGCTTATGACGAACGCCCAAACCAACCCAACAGATACGCGCCGGTAAACCTTGAAAGCTGATCCGATCACGCGCCATATCAAGCCAATTGTGCAGATGCGGATCGTCGATCAGCTCTTTCACTTTGGCGTCTGTTTTGTAGATATCTTCGGGATCACCCGACAGCGCCACCCAACGGAATGGACCGATGCCACGACAGAAAAGTGGCCGAATGTATGCCGGCACAAATCCAGGGAAATCAAACGCGTTCTCAAGACCTTCTTCCAACGCAACCTGACGAATGTTGTTACCATAATCGACCGTCGGCACGCCAGCGGCGTGGAAATCACACATCGCTTTAACTTGCACTTTCATACTGGCACGCGCCGCTTTTTCGACGGCTTTGGGATCGCTTTCGCGCGTTGCCTTCCACTGCCCCATGGTCCAATTCTGCGGCAGATAGCCGTTAATCGGATCATGGGCTGACGTCTGGTCGGTCACAATATCGGGGCGCACGCCGCGTTTAACCAACTCTGGAAAAATATCGGCCGCATTTCCCAATAGGCCAACCGACTTTGCCTCGCCCGCTTTGGTCCAACGGTCAATCATTTCCAGCGCTTCGTCCAATGTGTCAGCACGTTCGTCGACATATTTTGTCCGTAGGCGGAAATCGATAGAATCTGGGTTACATTCAACCGCCAAACAGCACGCGCCCGCCATCACAGCAGCAAGCGGCTGCGCTCCGCCCATTCCGCCCAAACCACCCGTCAAAATCCATTTACCAGTCAGATCGCCGTCATAATGTTGGCGCCCAGCTTCGACAAATGTCTCGTACGTTCCCTGAACAATGCCTTGGCTACCGATATAAATCCACGATCCGGCAGTCATTTGACCATACATGGCCAAGCCCTTTTTATCGAGCTCGTTAAAGTGATCCCAAGTTGCCCAGTGTGGCACAAGGTTTGAGTTGGCAATCAGAACGCGCGGTGCATCGGTGTGCGTCTTAATCACTGCAACAGGCCGCCCTGATTGCACGATCATCGTTTCATCCGCTTCGAGGTCTTTGAGCGTGGCAACCATCGCGTCAAAATCGGACCAGGTTCGTGCAGCGCGGCCAATGCCGCCATACACGACCAGCTCATGCGGGTTTTCGGCGACATCGGGATGCAGATTATTCATCAACATCCGCAAAGGCGCTTCTGTCATCCAGCTCTTGGCATTCAGCTCAGGCCCTGTTGGCGGATAAACATCACGGGTATTTTTACGATCGTTCATCTCAAATTCCTTCAGTTGTAAGCACGCCACTGCGGGCTATATGATCAAGTTGATTTAGTATTTTTGCCAAA